>DASPUW010000477.1:0-5309 GCA_035622675.1 Burkholderiales bacterium
CCCATCCCTTTGAGTCCCTGCCCCCGGCTGCGTCCAGCCGAGGACTCAGTGTGTCAGCCAGCGCCAAAACCCGTCGCTGGACGACGCTTCAACACCCTTCTCGCAAGGCGTATACCAAGGGTGAAAATCTTTAACAATCAGTAAGATGCGAAAAGGTCGTAAGGGGAAATTGTCACCTGGCGGCGACCTTTGTGAAATCCCCTCGTCTAAGTGAGTAAAATCAATAACCTGCCTGTCTCTGACGGGTGACAGGCGCAGCGTCGACCGCGCAAGGCCGTAGCCACGCGCGGCGACCTTTCCGCGTGCCCGTCTAACGCTGCACTTCCGCGACAGGCTTGAACATCGAGGGGTTGAGGTGATGGCGCTGCAGCAACTTGTAGAACTCGGTCCGATTGCGCTTGGCCAATCGCGCTGCTTGAGTCACGTTGCCGTTGGTGATCTTGAGCAGCTTGGCGAGATAGTCACGCTCGAATTCGAACCGTGCCGACTCGAACGATGACAGGTCGCCCATCTCGCCGCGGATCGCGCTCTCGAGCAACCCCGGTGAGATGATCGGCGTAGTCGCGAGAGCCACAGCTTGCTCCACCACGTTGTACAGCTCGCGCACATTGCCGGGCCAGGTGTGCCGGACCAGCACCTCCATCGCATCCTGGGCGAAGCCATTGAGCGTCTTGCCGTAGCGTGCCGCCAGCGTCTTCAGAAAGTGATTGGCAAGCACCGGGATGTCCTCGCGCCGCTGCGACAGCGAGGGCAGCGACAGCGCAACCACATGCAAGCGGTAGTACAGGTCCTCGCGGAAAGTGCCGGCCTTTATCGCGTCCTCGAGGTTGCGGTGCGTGGCGGAGATGATGCGCACGTCCACTTTCACCGATTGCGTCGACCCGATCGGCCGCACTTCGCGCTCCTGCAGGACGCGCAGCAGCTTGACCTGCAGCGGCAGCGGCATGTCGCCGATCTCATCGAGAAACACAGTACCTCTGCCGGCCGCCTGGAACAGACCCTTGTAGTCGTTCGCGGCTCCGGTGAAAGCGCCCTTCACGTGACCGAACAGCTCCGACTCGAGCAGCTGCTCGGGAATCGCGCCGCAGTTGACTGCCACGAAGGGCTGCCCCGCGCGTGGACTCGCTTTATGTATGGCGCGCGCCAGCATTTCCTTGCCGCTGCCGCTTTCGCCGAAGATCATGACGCTGGCATCGCTGCCGGCCACCAGGCGTGCCTTGGCCAGGATTGCTTCCATGTCAGGGCTACGCGTGATGATCTCGGTGCGCCAGGCGTTGTCCGCCGTGCCGCTGCTCGGCTTGCCGCCGAATTGCAGGGCCTTTTCGACCTGGTCGATGAGGGCCTTGCCGTCGAACGGTTTGGTGAGATACCCGGAAACGCCGCGCTGCGTTGCGGCGACGGCATCGGGAATCGTGCCGTGAGCGGTGAGGATGATCACCGGCAGAGCGGGATGCTTCTTCTGCAGCGATTCGAACAGCGACATTCCGTCCATGCCGCCCATGCGCAGGTCGGTGATCACGACGTCGGGACTAGACACGGCCACTTGCGATAGCGCGGCTTCCGCACCGCCCACCGCGGTCACAGTGTAGCCCCCGCCCTGCAGGCGTATGGACAGCAGGCGCAGCAGATCGGGATCGTCGTCCACCAACAGAATCTTCGGCTTGACTGTAGTCATTGGCTTCTCACAGGTTTGTTGCGCTCGAGCATCTTGCGCTCGGCATCGATCAGCGCATCGAGCTTCTGCTTCACTACATCGGAGCGCTTCGTCTCCTCCTTCAGCCTTTGCGCTTGGGCCTGGATCTCCGCGTCCTTGTCCTGCAGCTCGTTGAGCATCGTCAGCAACAACAACGCAAGCGGCTGCAGGTCGGAGGACTGCAGCCTCGGCTCTTTGACAAAGGAAGATAGCATGTCCCGCGCCTGCGTGCTGTCCCGGAACGTCGTGTTGGGCATCGTCCGCAGCAGCGCGAGCTGCATGAAAGCAAGATCCGAGTTCTGCTCCCGGTAGAAGCGCAACGTCCGTTCATATTCACGCGTGAGCTGCTCGGGTGACAACGTGGTGAGGTATCCGTAGTAGGCGACGAGGCGGTCGGCATCGCCCACTGGTTGTCGCGTGAACGGCGGCTTTTGCGCAGGCGCGGCGGCGGCTGGCTCGGTTACCTCTGCAGCCTGCGGCGTTGGCGCAGGGCGAGGTTCGGGCTGCTTGCATGCGCCAAGAACCAGCGTCGCATGCAGGGCCATCACCGCTAACCGGGTGCTGGCCCGGCTCATGCAGCGCTCGCCTGGGCGATCGGAAGGCTCACGCGAAAGTGCGCCCCGGCCGGTCGATCCTGCATGATCTGCACCTTACCTCGATGTGCCAGCACATATTCGCGCACGATCGCGAGCCCCAGCCCGGTTCCCTTGACGGGTCCCCTGGGCTTGGCCGAGCCCTGGTAGAACGGATCGAAAACCTTCTCGCGCTCCTGCGGCGTGATTCCCGGCCCCTCGTCGGCGACGTCGATCAGAACTTCGCTTCCGCGCAGACGCGCAGCCACTGCGACCTCGCCATTGGGCGGGGAGAACTTCACGGCGTTCGACAGCAGATTGTCCAGGATGACCTCGAGTTTGTTTTCGTCCGCTTCCATGGAGATGGGCGGGCAGTCCAGCCTGAGGCGAATGTCTTTGGCTCGAACGGGGAGCTGATGCGCGTCGGCGACTCTGTGCAGCACCGGTGCCAGCTGGAACTGCCGCAGGTTGAGACCGGACTTCTGGAACTGGACCGTATGGTAGTTGAGCAAGTCCTCGATCAGGCGCTGCAGCCGGAGGGCGTTCTGACGCAGGATGCGTGCCACTTCCATTTGTTCCTGAGACAGTGCTCCGACCGAGCCGTCGCCGAGCAGTTCCGCTCCTTCACGGATCGCGGACAGCGGAGTCTTCAGCTCGTGCGACACCTGCCGCATGAAACGGGTCTTCTGGTCCTCGAGCTCGAGCAACCGCATGCGCACCCAATCGATCTGACGGCCGAGCGCTTCCAGGTCGCGCGGACCGGATACCGATACCGCGCGCGTGAAATCACCCTCTCCCAGCCGGTGTAAAGCCCCCTCGATCTGGCGGATGGGCTTGACGATGAGAATCGTTGCGCCGACCACCAGAAACAGCGCCACTGGCACCAGCGCGACTAGCTGCCAGTAGATGAAGTTGTGCACGTCTCCGGCCAGCGCCTGCATTGTTCCGACCTCGCGGTTAACAATGGCTGCGCCGGTGTTGTCGAGGGAGCGCGCAAGCGAACCCAGGACGCGATAGTGGTCGACCACTGTGGGCAGGCGTTTTGGGTCGTGCCGCAGCGCTGTCACGTTCTCGAAGATCACGCCCTCGGCCTGCGCCAGCTCGGCGAGCGCGCGAGCCTGCTCGTGCGGGAGCGTGAGTGATTGCATGCGCCTGACGGTGTCGAGAAATCCGCGGTGCGCCTGCTCGAAGGCCGAGTACAGTCCGGCATCGCCCAGGATCGAGTACTGGCGCGCGCTGCGCTCCATGCCCGTGAGCTGTTCGATCAGCAGGCGGCTGTTCTGCGTCGCCTGCACCGCATTGAACACCGCGCGCTGACTCTTGGTAGCGATCTCGTGTATCGAGAGCGCGTTGTTGATGAGAGCAAAGATGAGCGGCAGCACAGCGAGCGAGAAGCCGGTCAGGATCAGCATAGGAAACGACTTCGGGTAGTAGCGCCACATGACGGCTTTGCCTGTCGCGATGGCCGCTAAGCGCGGCTCACGCTCTCCCGTATCGGTTGCTCGCGCTCGAAGCTGATTGCCACGCTGCCAAGGTCGCCGAAGTCCGCAGTCGTTTTATCTCCCGGCTCGACTGGCAAGGGCGCAACGCAGGTTCCCGTCGTGACCACCTGCCCTGCAGCGACAGTGATGCCGAGGCGCGACAGCTCGTTTGCCAACCAGGTCAGCGCCGCGCGCGGATCGCCCAGAACGTTGGCGCCTGTGCCTTCGCGACGCAGCTTGCCTGCAACGATACCTGTGACGACATGCTCAGAGAGGTTCCGTGTGCGCCACTGTGCCGTCGCGGCCGGCCCCAGCACGAACTGATGCGCGCAGGCGTTGTCGGCGATGAGCTGCGCAGCCCCGACCCGTGCAAAGTCGTCGTAGCGGGAGTCGGGCACCTCGATCGCCGGATGCAACGAGTCCACCGCAGCCAACACCTCGTCCAGCGAGTAGCTCGAGGCGCGCGGGACGAGCGGCCGGCCGATGCGGAACGCGAACTCCGGTTCAGCGACGCGCATGTGATTTGCTCCCAGCTTCAGCGTGCTGCCCGCTGTCGCCACGCGCTCGCGCAGCAGACGCCCGGCAAGCGGGCCGTCCACGCCGATATGGCGCTGGCCGGCCTCGCTGGTGGCCGCGATTTTCCAACCGAAAACGGGGTGGGCGCTGCGCCGCTCGAGCAAAGCCTGCACGGCGTAGCCTTCTTCTCGTGTGACGGGCCGTAGATCCACTGGAAGCTCCGCCGCGCGCCGTCCCTGCTGCCACAGCTCCCAGAGCAGGTCCGACGCCGCCTGGCATTGTCGTTCCGTAAGCACGGCTTCAGGCTCTCTCCATCGGCCTGCGGGCAGGCGCCGCTGCACGCACCACATTGACCAGCGGCTCGCCGCGCGCGAGGCGATTCAGATTCGTTGCCACAGCGCGGTTGCGTCGCGGCAGCAGGCCGTCGGTCCAGGCCGAGGCGTGCGGCGTCATCAGCACATTGTCGAGCTCGTGGAATGGGTGGGCCGAGGGCTGCGGCCCGTGCGGTGTCCCCTGCGGCGGGTACCGGTACCAGACGTCGATGATCGCGCCGCCGATGCGCCGCTCCGCCAGCGCCTCGTACAGCGCCAGCTCGTCGATGATCGCCCCGCGCGCAACATTGACGATGACCGCCTCGCGATGCATGGCCGCAAACGCACGCCGATCGAACAGACCGCGCGTCTGATCGTTGAGCGGCGGCGTGACGATGATGAAATCAGACTCGGCCAGCAGCCTGCCGAAGCCTTCCATGCCGTCCACGCGCTCTGCGATCTTCTCGTCCTGCTGCGGTGTCCGCGTGCAAACGACTACGCGCATGCCGAAGGCCGCGGCGCGGCGCGCGACCTCGCGGCCAATGCGGCCGTAGCCGACGATGCCGATGGTCTTGCCGAACAGCTCGCCGTGTCTCGGCCCACACAGGTACGATCCAGCCCAGCTGCCCGCGCGAAACTGCTGATCGAGGCGACGCGTGCCGATGGTCCACTCGAGCAGGGCGCCAAGCACGTATTCGGCGATACCGATCTCGTGCTCGTAGCAGTTGCAGATCGC
>DASPUW010000478.1:0-6833 GCA_035622675.1 Burkholderiales bacterium
CGCTGCCTCGACGATCTTCTCTTCAGTCTTCTCGCCGAACCCGGGAAGCTCCTGGATGCGGCCCTCGCGCGCAGCTTTGAGCAGTTGTTCGAGCGTCTGAATCTTGAGATCGCGCCACAACACCCTGACCCGTTTGGGGCCCAGGCCCGGAATTTTGAGCAGATCGGTGATGGCGGGCGGCAGCTGCTTGTGCAGCCGTTCGAGGAATTCGGACTTGCCGGTGCTGATGATCTCTTCGATCTTCTTGGCCAGATCGGCACCGATGCCGGGAATCTCAGTCAGGGCCGTGCCCTGATCCATCAGCGTCTTGATGTCGGTGCCGAGATCCCCGATGGTCCGCGCGGCATTGCGGTAAGCGCGTACGCGAAACGGATTCGCGCCCTGGATGTCGAGCAGATCGGCGATCTCGTCGAAGATCGCCTCGATGGTGGCGTTATGAACTGGCATAGCGCGCTATGCGCGGCGCTCGGTTGCCCGGGTCCGCTGCATCGACGGCCTTCTGTGTCGCGCGCGCCGGAGCGAAATGCCGTGGCGCACTAAGGCTGTCTCGAAATCGGCGAAGTCGCTGGCGCGGCCTCCCGCCTCGCGCCAGACCTCCTTCAGGCGCTCCAGAATGCGGGCGGGATGATTTATCCGGGCCGGCACATATCCTAGGTCGTATGCAGCATGAATGCCCATGGCACAGGGCAGCGGCTCGGCTTTGGCCCAGATGCCGCGCAGCTCGCGCAGAAAAATCGTGACGGTCACCGGTCCCACGCCAGAGCCGAGCGCCATCAGCCTGCGCTCGAGATCGGTTTCGTCCTCGGCTGACTGCTCCAGCGCAACGAGATCTCCGGCGCAGCCGTCCATCAGAGCCTGGCACACGGTCAGGAGCTTGGTCGCCGTCTTCTCGTCGTAGCGCACGTAGCCGCCCCGATCCAAAATCCCGACCAGGCCGCGCCAGCCGATGCGCAGCAGCGCCTGGGGGCGTGACGCGCCGGCTGCAGCTAACTCGCGGTAAGTGCGCGCGGCAACGACGTGGGAAATTGGCGCGCCGAACAGCATGGCCGCGAGGAACCATTTGAACAACTCGGCCGAGTCGCGCTGCTTGAGCTCGATCCCGAGCGGCGTGGCGAAGCGGCCTCCCAAGCGCCGCACCAGTTCGCGCGGCGCGATCCGGCACCGGCGTCGCGGCAGGTGGCGGCTATTCTTTGCCGTAATCGAGCGGCCAGCGTGCGCTGAGGTAATCGACGATCTGCCCGTCCAGTCCGGGCGAGCGGTAGATCCAGACCGCGCCATGATGGTCCAGCTTGTTTAGCTGTTGAGAGCGGACGTTGATTTCCTGCAGCGCCAGCTCGCCGCGCGCATACGCGTCGAGCTCACCGCGCGCCCTGGGATCGTCGCGCGCGAACAGCCACTCGTTGAAGAACAACTCCTGCAGCCGATCCAGCGGGTGTGCAGCAGCGTCGTCCATCGGCAGCGGCAGGTCGAGCAGCGGCGAGGAGCTGGAATAGTCGTAACGCCAGCCGCGATAGAGGTCTGATCCCTCCGTGGCGAGGAAGACCGTGTCCTCGGGAGCGTAGAAGTTCTGCAGCTTGAAGTAGGCGGGCAGATAGCGGTAGTCGTGAAATCCAGTCCACCACCCGTAGACGTCGCGCCCGGTCGTCGAGTAGATGATGGCGCACATCAGTCCGGGACCGCGTGGCGCATAGGCGAGAAACGTTTCGTGCTCGATCACCGCTCAAGCCTCAGAGTTGGTCGCCCACTCCATGGTGCCGCGCCCATTCTTTGGCGCGTGCAATCGCCACTCGAATCGCGAAGCCCTCGTCGTGCCCCTCTTCCAGCAGCGCATTCGCGATCTCGATGGCTTTGGAGCGCACGAGCGGATCGAGGCGCCGCATGGCCGCAGGGTAGTAGGACTCGTCCCAAGGCATCTGTTCGACGCGCCTGAGCGGCCGGAATCAGCGGTACACCAGCACCGGTATCTTGCTGTGTGTGAGCACCTTCTGCGTCTCGCTTCCGAGCAGCAGCCCTTGCACGCCTCTTCTGCCGTGCGAGGCCATTGCGATCAGATCGCATCCCTTCCGCTGCGCGGTCCGGATGATCGCCACATATGGATGGTCGCTGGTCGTGTATGCGGTCTCGCAGCTCACCCCTACCTGTTGTGCCGCCTTCTCGATCACGGCGAGGTACCGCTGGGCGTGCGCACGCGAGTCTCTGGCGTACTCCTCCTTGGTGTCCTCGAGCATCTCGGTCCGATAGGTGAACACGTGGAACTTGGGTATTACGTGAAAACCCGTAACCTTGGCGCCAGTGCTCTTGGCGAGTGCGAGGGCTCTACGAATCGCCTTTTCGGATCCTCGAGAACCGTCGGTCGGTACCAGAATATGCTTGAACATGGCTTCCTCCTGTGATGTGCAGACCTGGGGCACATCATCGAGCGTCGTGTGTCAGCGCTTCCAGTAGACGCGCACCAGATACTCGTCGGGCGAATGCTTGATCTCCAGCTCGCCTTTCCAGGCATGCCGCAAAGCTTCGCCGATGCGGTGCGCGAGATGGGTGCCGGTGGTCGTGGCGATCATCTCGTCGCCCTCATTCTTCACCTCGATGATCCGCTGCAGCGGGTGCTCAGCCTTCGCTTTGGCTTCCTCGTTACTGATGAGCCCGGAGATCTCGGTTGCATGCTGGGCGAGAAACGGTCCCGACAGCGTGACGTAACCCGCCGGATAACGCTCCTGAATGCGACGGCAGGCCGGGCACAAATGCTCGTGTGCGCCTGCGCCCTTGTCGCCCCACTGCCAGCGGCCGTTGTGAAAGATCGCGCTGCAGCGCGGGCAGAATGCAGGTCCCGCGGGTTTGTAGCGCTCCTGGTAAGCGTCGTGAACCACTTCCTCGATCTTGCGGTCCGTGTGGCCACGCGTCCGGCCACGGATTCGGTCCTGGTTTCCCATGCGTCTATCTCCGGTTTCAATGCGTAAGGGTGTGCTCGGCGCCGAGGTCCTGCAACTGCTGCCGCGCCTGCTCGGCGATGTCGCGCTCGTTCATGCGTTGCGTGTCGATGGTCCACATGCTTGAGAGCTCGCGGGTGTCCAGCGGCTCCTGCTGACCGAGCTGGCGGTCGAGTACCGCGTCGGTCGCTTCCGACGCGTCGCTCGCCTCGTTCGCCCGCAGGTTGATGCGCCGGCGCAGCTCGGCTTCGCTCGCCTCCGTATGCAAGATGATAAACGGTACGCCGACCTGCTCAGCCAGAGCGCGGAAGCGCTGGCGCTGGGCGCGCTGCAGGAACGTAGCGTCCACCAGCACGGGAAATCGCGCCTCGACGATGCACCCTGCCAGCTCGGCCAGGCGATCGTACGTGGCTACGCTCGCGGAGTCCGTGTAGACGCCCTGGCCCACGGCGGAGCCCGTGTGCGCCACGGCAGTGAACCCGTGCAGCCGCTTACGCTCGATGTCGGAGCGGACGCGGATCGCGCCCACTGTTTGCAGCACGATCTGCGAGACGCGGGTCTTGCCCGAGCCGGACAGCCCGTGGAAGATCGCCAGGACTGGCGTGGCAGCGTCGATCAGCTGCTTGGCGAGTACCAGATGCGCGCTGCACTTCGCGCGCAGCGCCGGCGTGGACGCTGGGGCGATGTCATCCTGCGCGGCCCGGATCGCGGCGACTTTGGCTCGCACCAGCGCCCGGTACACCATGTAATACCTGAGCAGCCGAACGCCCGCGTAATCGCCCGAGATCTCGAGATAGCGATTCAGGAAGCGAAACGCCAGGTCGGAGCGCCCGCGCTGGATCAGATCCATGGCGAGGAACGCCGTCTCGTTCATGACGTCGATCCAGCGCAGCAGCGGGTTGAACTCGATGCAGTCGAAGACGCGCACTCGGCCGTCGATCAACACCATGTTACCTAGGTGCAGGTCGCCGTGGCACTCGCGCACGAAGCCCTCGCGGTGGCGCTCCTCGAACACGCCCTGCAACTGCGCGTGCTGCCCCTGGGTCCACTCACGCAGCCTGATCAGCAGCTCGCGGTCCCGTTCGGTTTGGACGAGAGGCACCAGCTGATCGAAGTTCTGCAAGGCCGGCGACATGACGCTTTTAGCTCTGCCATAAAGGCTGTCAGCCGAGGCGGGGGGCAGCGCAGCGTGGAACTGGGCGAGCAGCTCCGCCGCCTCATCGGCGTGCGCCGCAGTGAGCTCGCCGCGTGCGAGCACCCGCTCCAGGATTCCTGCTTGGTCGAACTGACGCATTTTGACCGCGTACTCGAACGGTTCGCCTTCGCCGCCGATGCGCGGCGCAGTGGGCTGACCGGTGAGCGGCACGACTTCCAGGTATAAGTCGGGCGCGAGACGCCGGTTCAACCTCAACTCTTCCTCGCAGTACAAACGACGCTTCTCGAGCGTGGAGAAATCCAGGAAGCCCAGATCGAGCGGCTTCTTCAGCTTGTATGCGTATGCGCCCGTTAGGAGCACATCGGAAATGTGCGTTTCGATGTGCTCGACCTTGCGCACCGAATGGGGGTAACAGGCCGGGTCAAGCAGCGCCCGGATCAAATCGCGGTGGCACTCTGCACGGCGCTCCTGCAGCACCTCGTCAGCCGCGCGGCTCATTTTCGCAGTTGGATCTCTCGCCGCTGCTCGCGCGAAACTATCCCGGCGACAGCCGTCAGTTCCTCGGCGAGCAGATCCACGATGTCATCTGCGGTCACGATGCCCACAAGGCTTCCGCGGGCGTCGACGATCGGGACTCGCCGCACACCTTTCGCTCGCATCAGCTCGATGGTTTCCGCTACGCCGTCGCTTTCCCGCGCGAGCACCAGTTCTGACCCAGCGACTTCGGCGACCTCGAGTGTGTCCGGGTCGAGCCCCTTCGCCACTACGCCGACCACGATATCGCGGTCGGTAAGGACGCCGCACGGGACACGTTGACCGTTGGCTTCTTCCACTATGACCAGGTCGCCTACGTGATGTTCGCGCATGAGCTCCGCAGCGCTTTTCACGCTCTCGTCGCGCCGCGCAAAGACCACTTCACGATTGCATATCTCACCGATGGCCATAGGGTTCTGCTCCACTAAGTTGTTGCATACAGTAAACAATAGAGTACAGCCACGGCTTGCTGTGGCCTTGACGCAAGTCAACGAACGCTCCAAGACCGGAGGCGCTCCGACGAACGGCTTAGAGCTTCGGGGTCGCCTCGTGCGCGTAGTTTCGTTCGCGCTGCTGCTGGCAGCTGAGACAGCGTTTCGCTGTTGGGTAAGCCGCCAGGCGCCCATAGTCGATCTCGCTGCCGCAAGCGATGCAGATGCCGAAGCTCCCATCTTGGATTCGGCCCCTCGCTGCCTCGATGTCGCGCAGCTCCTGGACGTGGCGGTCGACCATCTTGAGCTCGAGGTCGGCCAGCGCATCGGCGACCGATTCGTCACCGATGTCCCCGGGCGCACGTCCCAGCAGCTCGACGAACTGCTGGTTCTCGCTGTGCTCGAGCTCGCTGCGGACTTCCTCCAGAAGAGCTTGGTAGCGCTGATCGAGCTTCGCGTTGAGCTTGGAGAGCTGAGTCTGGTCTAGCGTCGTCATGGTGTCTTCTCCCTCGCTGTACGTTTCGAACAGCGGTGGCTCGCCTAAGGGGCCATCCAGGTCGGCCAGAGGTTAGCGTTGATAATACTCCCGGCATTCTATCTCTCGGCCACGCACGACCCTCTTGCCGGTGAGGGGGCCGCGCGACTCCGTGACCACCGTGCGTTGGCCCTCCACGTGCTGGTCGTCGTAGAAATACAGAACCACCCAGTCTCGCGTCCGCTTGAGCTCGTGGGCTCGTGCGGTGTTCGAGAACAGCGCCGTGAAGTGCCACTCGCCCCGCGTGCTGTGAAGCACCGGCAGCCAGGCGCTGCCCTGCGGGTTGAAGCGCTTGGGCGCGATCGTGGGGAGCCGCCGCTGCTCGGCCTTGTCCCGGTACTCGCGGTCGACGTCGAGCAGTAGCTCCACGGACGGCTCGACGCCTGCGGTGGGAGCGCGGCT
The DNA here is from genome assembly GCA_035622675.1 of Burkholderiales bacterium. Classification (GTDB taxonomy): domain Bacteria; phylum Pseudomonadota; class Gammaproteobacteria; order Burkholderiales; family SHXO01; genus SHXO01. The sequence goes on from DASPUW010000478.1 coordinate 5,986, forward strand.
GGGACGCCGCAGGCGGGAGCGATCCAGAATGTCCGCCAGTGCTGCCCGGATCGACGCGGCGCGGCGCTGGCCTACCCCGGGCACGCTCTCCAGCCGGCCGTCGTGGGCGGCGGTTTCCAGGGCTTCTAGCGTATCGAGGCCCAAGCCGTCGTGAATGCGCTGTGCGAGCTCCGGCCCAACCCCGGGCACCGTGCGAAACAGGCTGACCGGATCCAGGCTGCCGCGCAAGCGCTCGAGTTGTGTCCATCGGCCGGTTTGCAGTATTTCTGCGATCGCAGAAGCGATCCCGGTGCCGATCCCGGGGAGCTCGTCGAGCCCTTCGACGCCATGCTGCGCGAAATGCTCGCGCAGGCTCCTCCCGAAGCTCGCTACGCTGTCAGCGCCTCTGCGGTACGCGTTGACGCGGAACGGGTTCGCGCCTTGCGCCTGCAGGATCTCTGCGGCCTGCCGCAGCCAGGCGGCGATGTGCTCGTTTTCCACGAGGCGCTCGGGCGCAACCGCTGCCGGCGGCGTACCGGATGATGAATCGGCTCGGGCGTGCATTACCATCCGCGCTCAGCAACGCGACCCGGAGGGCGCGTCGATTTCGGCTTCCGCACTGCTGCGCTCGAAAGCGGCCATCTCATTGCCTGCATACAAGAACTTGCGACTCGACACGATATGCCGCGCCGAGGCGCCCCCCTTTGATCCGCGTCAATACGCGAGCCCTCGCATCGGGAGAATAATGTCGCCAAGCTTTTTCGGAGGAAGCCGACATGGCAACTTATGCGATGCTGACGCGCGTGTCCCCGGAGATCGTGCGTTCGGCTCACACGCTGGAAGAGCTCGAGCACAAAGCCATGGAAAAG
>DASPUW010000479.1:0-3848 GCA_035622675.1 Burkholderiales bacterium
TTGGTCACCGAAGCGCGCCCGGACTGGAAAATCGACGACCTGCGCCCCTATTTTGAGCACGTGATCGAATGCTTCGGGCCACAGCGCATCGTGTGGGGCAGTGACTGGCCGGTCATGACGCTCAACGCGGACTATGGGCAATGGCTGTATGCCGCACAGGAGCTAATCGCGCCGCTCTCCGAATCCGACCGGGTCGCCGTGATGGGCCTCAACGCGGCGCGCTTCTATCGCCTGCAGACTGCTCGATCCATCTGACTGGAGAACGAGGATGCCGGAAGAGTCATTCGAGGTTCATGGGCCGGAGAAGCACGCGGTGGAGCATGCGGCGCACGCCGGGGACAGTCTGGCAAGCCGGGTCGCCGTGATGACCGCGATCCTGTCCACCGTCGGCGCCGTGTTCGCCTACCAGGGCGGCCACGCGCAAAGCGATGCGATGATGTACAAGAACGAGGCCGTGCTTCGCCGCACCGAAGCATCGGATCAGTGGGCGTTCTATCAGGCCAAGAGCAACAAGCAGCACCTTGCCGAGCTGGCCGCGCTCATCGCACCGCCCGACAAGCGCGCGGCGTTCGAGGCCGAAGCCGAGCGCTACAAGCAGGAAAAGAAGGAGATCCAGGCCAAAGCCGAGGCGCTCGAGGCCGAGACGAAAAAATTCAACGAGCTGTCCGAGCGCTCCCTGCACCCGCATCACCGCCTGGCGCAGGCGACCACCCTGGTTCAGATCGCCATCTCGATCGCGGCCATCACCGTGCTCACGCGCAAGCGGTGGTTGTTCTGGGTTTCTGGGTCCGCTGCCGCGATCGGCGCTGCGCTGTGGTCGCTCGCCTGGTTGGGAGTATAAGCGGCCGCGCGGACCCGCTAATAAGTCCCGCGGAACGGGTCCTGGCCGCGCACGTAAGAGCGGTTGGTCTGCGCCGGATTGCGATTCACCAGCGGGCGTCCGTACAGCGGATGCTTGAGGCTGCGCACCTCGTGCTCGACCGCAAACAGCGGGCGGTTTGTGCGCACATCGACGATGTCCTGGAACCGCCACTCGTGCGCGTCCGTCTCGACCGTGATCAGACCGCTTTCGAGCAGGCGCCGGTACGGCCCTGAAAAGTCGGCGATGTAGATCTGCACATGATGGCCATCGTAGGGCGCGATCGGCTGTGACGTCTCGCGGAAGATGATCCGCTGGTCCCGCCCGACGGATACCGATGCGGCGGGTGCACCATCGCGCTTCGTGGTTTCGGTCGTTGCTTCGATGACCTCGGCATAGAACCGCGCGATGCCGTCGGCGCTGCCTGTGGGGACGTCGAACTCGACGTAGGGCATGGCGAGCTCGGTGTCGCCGAACTCGGCGGCGGGCGCGTGGCAGCGGAAGCGGTTGCCCCAGGGGCAGGTCGACTCCACGAAGGCGCCACGATCCGCCCAGCTGAACTGCGTGCCTTCGAGAGCCGAGGCACTCCGCCCCAACCGCTCCTTCAGCTCGTACAGGTCAGGCACGACCAGGCCGATGGTGCCTCGCATCCGTTGGGGGTTGGCGGTCGGCAGGTGCATCTGGCTGCGACCGATATTGATCCACATGTTGTCGGTCCCGACCATAATGTACGGGTCGCGAGTGAATCCGAGCGCCGCCACATAAAAGGCTGTCGCCAGGCGCTGGTCGGGCACGGTGACGTTGACGTGCTCGAGATGCACGATGTTGCTCACGTCCTCGCGGACGCGATCGTAGTTCGAGGCCATGCTGGCTCCCCTGCCCTCCCAGTCTTGCGTAGAGTCAAGTTTACCGCGGGATCGAGCCGCGCGCGGCGCAGAGCACCCGGGCCGCCGGCTAGGCATAATTCAGCCGACCGGGCAGCCGGCTAAACGTGAGGAGATATCGATGGACAAGCGGGATCACAAGCAGCGCTACGATGCCGGACTGAAGACGCGCCGCGAAGTGCTGGGCGCCGAGTACGTGGACAAAGCGATTGCGGCACAGGACGAGTTCAATCGCCCGCTGCAGGAACTGCTCAACACCTATTGCTGGAACGATGTATGGAATCGACCAGGCCTGCCGCGCAAGACGCGCAGCATGCTCAACCTGGCGATGCTGTCGGCGCTGAACAAGCCGCACGAGCTCAAACTGCACTTGAACGGCGCGCTGAACAACGGCCTCACCAAACAGGACATCCAGGAGGTGTTCCTGCAGGTGGCGATCTACTGTGGGGTGCCCGCGGCGGTGGAAAGTTTCCGCATCGCGCGCGAAGTGTTCAAGGAGCGCGGCGTTTAAGGGCTCGCCACGCTCCAGGCCGTCACAGCGGCTTGGTGGGGTCGATCATCGTGCGCCACATGTGGGCGGTCGGGCTGTCGTCGTTGCCGAGCCCCTCCGCCGGCTGACGGAAGTGGCGCCCGATGAGTTCGGCGAACGGATCGACCGAGAACGACGCGCTTCGATCGAAGCTGTAGTCGTCGAACATGGTGATGTGACGCGCGGTCATGTACCAGCGATGCTGGCGCGCCTGCTGATAAGCGGCCTCGATGTAGGCTGGCGGGCGATAGTCGGGGCCGAACATCTCGACGTACATCGCCGGGTATTCGTAGCCCACCGCGCGGTCCGGGTAGTAGCGCAGCGCCTGGTGATAGCGGATCGCCCAGGAGATGCGCTCCGAGACGTAGGGTGCGACCAGCTGAGCACCCCACCAGCCGTGGTCGGGGCGCATGAGGGCCATGGCGATGTCGTGCAGCAGGCAGGCCAGCACGGTCTCCTCATCCGCTCCCGCCTTTCTCGCGAGCGTAGCGCACTGCACGCCGTGGTGCGCCGCTGCGAACGGCAGGCCGAACTTCGGCTTGTGCATGCGCCGCGTCAGGATATCCACCAGCGTCGGGCGCGCCGGCATCGGCGGCAATTCTTCCACCGCTGCCGCCGAGCGGGCAGTCGCCGCCCCGATCGATCGCATGTTCTCCAGATGCTCGGTCTCCATCTCTCCTCTCCTGCTCCGGTTTCATCAAATCGTCAGTCTGCCACTTTGTCACCGTTGCCGACCCGCGTCAAAGGGCCGCCGTGGACAGCGGACACGTTGCGACTTACTATCCATTCACACAAAAACGGGGGAGACATGAAAATCGAACGCATCGAGCCGCTCAGCGCGGACGGCGCCTGGCGCAATTTCGATTTCCTCAAGATCACCACCGACAGCGGCATCGTCGGCTGGAGCGAGTACAACGAGACGTTCGGCGGACGCGGTGTGACCGCCATGATTCGCAGCCTCGCGCCGCTGCTCGTCGGGCAGGATCCTCGACGCTTCGAAGCGCATGCGGCATGGTTGTACGCCCGCGGGCGCACTTCTCAGGGCGGCATGACGCAGCAGGCCATCGCCGCCATCGAAAACGCGCTCATCGACATCAAGGCCAAAGCGCTCGGTGTGCCGGTCTACGAACTGTTCGGCGGGCCAGTGCGCGACAGGATACGGTTGTATTGGTCGCATTGCGGGACGTACCGTGTGTGGGGTGATCGGCTCGGCATTCCCAAGGTCGCGAGCTACGACGACCTCGTGCAGCTCGGCAAGGAAGTGGTCAGCCGCGGCTACAGTGCACTCAAAACCAACGTCCTGCTGCTCGGCGACGGCAACCCGAGAGTGCGCAACGGCGGCTTTGGCCGCGGCGACGGCTACCCCGATCTCAACGCCGATCGTTATGTGCACGATGCGCTGCGCGCCGAGCTCGCCGCCTTCCGCGAGGGCGCCGGCCGCGACGTCGAGATCCTGGTCGATCTCAACTGGAACTTCAAGACCGAGGGCTTCCTGCAGGCGGCCTACACGATGGAGCCGTATGGACTGTTCTGGGTCGAGATCGATACACGCGATGCCAAGGCGCTCGCCTACATC
>DASPUW010000480.1:0-4483 GCA_035622675.1 Burkholderiales bacterium
CCCAGCACCATGCCGAACTCGCCCGCCCGCAAGTCGGTGAGACGGCCGCGCCGCATGTGCTGGCCGATGTCGGCCACCTGATCCTCGAGCTCCGGCACGATGCCGCGCACCAGCGCGCCCTGCACGTTCTGCCGGTTGGCGAGCAGGCCCTGGGCAGAAACGTAGGGCGCGGCCGCAACCACGTCGGGGTCGGCGCTCGCCTGGCGCGCGACTTCCTGCCAGCCGGCGAGGCGGCCGTCCACGCCGCTGATCTGGACGTGGGATGCGACACCCAGGATGCGCGCGCGCAGCTCCTTCTGAAATCCGTTCATGACCGAGAGCACCACGATGAGCGCCATCACCCCGATCGCGATGCCAATCATGGACGCTATCGAGATGAACGAGATGAAATGGTTGCGGCGCTTGGCGCGCGTATAACGCAGGCCGACGAGCAGCTCGTACGGGCTCACAGGTGGCGGCAGTGTCCGTTGCAATTACGGGCGCGCAAGTGTGCCACAGTCAACGCGTGACGGGGGACGCGCGGAACATTGAGATAGGCTCTATACTGGACTTGCACGTGATGCGCTCGCTCCAGTTGTTCCTGCCCTTCGCCGTCCCGTTTGCGGCGCACGAGCGCGAAGCGCTGGCCGCGTTGCCGGCCCTCTCGAGGCTACTGGCGCGCGGGCGGGCGACCGGGCTCGGCACCGAGCCATGGGAGGCGGCGCTGCTCGAATCGTTCGGCATCGTGCGGCAACGCGACTGGCCGCTCGCTCCGCTGAGCTGGCTCGGTGAGGGAGGCGACCGCGCGGAGGGCTACTGGCTGCACGCGGATCCGGTGCACCTGCGCGCCGAGCGCGACGCGCTGGTGCTGCTCGATGCGCGCCATTTCGTGCTCGAGGCCGAAGCGGCCGACGCGCTGGTCGACGCCCTCAGCACCCACTTCGCACCCGACGGCCTGCGATTCTTCGCACCCGACCCGACGCGCTGGTATGTACGGGTGGACCGTGTCCCCGACATTGCTACTTGGCCGCTGCGCGCGGCGGCGGGCCGCAGCATCGATGCATTGCTACCCTACGGCACCGAAGCCCTCGCTTGGCACCGCAGGGCGAACGAAGCCCAGATGCTGCTGCACGGGCACGCCGTGAACGAGATGCGGGAGTCCGCCGGGCAACCGGCGGTCAACAGCGTGTGGTTCTGGGGCGGTGGCGTGCTTCCCGGCGTGCCGGGCGGCCGCCTCAGCAGCGTGTGGGGTGACGACCCGCTCGTTCGCGGTCTCGCCCGCGTCGCGCGCTTGTCTTGCGCCGCGCTGCCAGAACACGCGGAGCATTGGCTGGCGCGGTCCGCCGCGGGCGAGCACGTTGTCGTGCTCGCTCCGACAACGGCGCAGCCGCGTGAGGCTTTGCTCGCCGCCGAGGAGCTCTGGTTCGCTCCGCTGCTGCGAGCGCTGAAGCGACGGCAACTCTCCGCGCTGACGCTGGTCGTTGAAGACGGCGGCACGGCTGTGCGCTTCGAAGTGGGCCCCGCCGACCTGTGGAAGTTCTGGCGCCGCAGCCCCTTGGCGATGGAGTGACATGCCCGAGATCGTCGATCGCGCGTTTTCGGACGAGGCCTGCCGGGTTCTGACGGAAGCGGGTCTCGACCCGGTGCTGGCGCGTGTGCTGGCGGCGCGCGGCATCACTGCGCCCGCTCAGCTCGATACGGCCCTTGCGCATCTCATCGCGCCCGAAGGAATGCGCAACCTGCCCTGTCTCGGGCAGATCCTGGCCGATGCCATCGCCAGCCGCAAGCGGCTTCTGATCGTGGGCGACTACGACGCCGACGGCGCCACCGCCTGCGCCGTAGGGCTGCTGGCGCTGCGCGAAATGGGCGCGCAGGTCGACTACGTGGTGCCGAACCGGTTCGAGTTCGGCTACGGTCTCACGCCCGAGATCGTGCGTCTGGCCGCGCAGCGGCGTCCGGATATCTTGATCACAGTCGACAACGGCATCGCTTCGCTCGAAGGTGTGGACGAGGCGCGGCGTCTAGGGATGCAGGTGTTGATCACGGACCATCACCTGCCGGGTGACAAGCTGCCCGCCGCCGAGTGCATCGTGAATCCGAACCAGTCCGGCTGCGGCTTTCCGAGCAAGCATCTGGCCGGCGTTGGCGTCATGTTCTACGCCATGCTCCAGCTGCGGGCCGAGCTGCGCGCGCGTGGCGCGTTTGCCGCCCGCGCCGAGCCCAACCTCGCACGCCTGCTCGACCTGGTAGCGCTCGGCACCGTCGCGGACCTGGTAGCACTGGACGACAACAACCGCCGCCTGGTCTCGCAAGGGCTCGCCCGTATCCGCCACGGCCGCGCGCAGCCGGGCATCGAGGCGCTTCTCACCGTCGCCGGCCGCGATCCGGCGCGCGCCAGCGCGTACGAACTGGGGTTCGTGGTGGCGCCCCGCCTCAATGCCGCGGGGCGGATGGATGACATGGCACTGGGAATCGAGTGCCTCATCGCCGCAGACGCTCACAAGGCCAGCGCGCTCGCCGCGCAGCTCGACGCGCTGAATCGCGAGCGCCGCAGCATCGAGGCGGACATGCACGACGAAGCGCTCGCCCACCTCGAGCAATTCGCGCCGGGAGATGCGTTCGCGCTTGCGCTGTACGATCCAGGCTGGCACCAAGGCGTGATCGGTATCCTCGCCGCCCGCATCCGGAGCCGCTTTCACCGCCCGGTGATTGCGTTCGCGCGCGGACAGCCCGGCGAGCTGCGCGGATCGGGCCGCTCCATCCCGAACCTGCACTTGCGCGACGCGCTGGACCGGGTGGACAAGCGCGAGCCTGGGCTGCTGCTGCGCTTCGGCGGGCACGCAGCGGCGGCCGGTTTGACCATCCGCGAGAGCGATTTCCATGTTTTCCGCAACGCATTCGACGCTGCGTTGCGAGATCTCCTGACTCCGGAAGACCTCCGGCTGCGCATCGAGACCGACGGCACGCTGTCGCCGCAGCAGCTCAACCTTTCTCTCGCCGAGCAGCTGAGCGCTCCGGTATGGGGTCAGGGTTTCCCGCAGCCCCGTTTTCGCGGCGATTTCCGCGTGGAGGCCCAGCGCGTGGTGGGCGGGCGTCACCTGAGATTTACGCTCACCAGCGTCGACTCGGCGGCGCGCCCGGCGAACGGTGTGCTGTTCGGGACGTCGGAGCCGCTGCCCGACGCGATTCGCGCGGTGTTCCGGCTCGACGTGGACGAATACAACGGCGCTCGCTCGCTGCAGCTCGTGCTGGATCATTGGGAGCACGCGGACTGACGCGCATGTCCAGCAGCGAGCCGTTCGATTTTCCCCTGCAGACAGTGGACGGTTCACCGTGGGTGGAAGCGGCAACCGGCCCGCTATTGTTCGCCCGAGACTCTTCCGGCTGATAAAATCGCACTCTTTTCCAAGGGCACGACGCAATGGAAGCCGAACGTCTGAACGCTGTGACCAACAAGCTCGCCGACCTCGATCACCGCACCGACGATTTGCGGAGGTATCTTTGACTTCGACGCCAAGCAGCAGCGCCTCGAACAGCTCATCAAGCTGAGCGAAGACCCCGCGCTCTGGACGGACCGCCAGCGTGCGCAGGATGTCGGCAAGGAGCGCAAGGCGCTCGAATCGGTCGTGAGCACCATGCTGCGCGTGAGCCGCGGGCTGCAGGAGAGCCGCGAGCTGCTCTCCATGGTGCGCGAGGAGAGCGACGAAGCGGGGCTGGAGTCGGTGGCGCGGGACGTGGACGCGCTGGAGCAGGCGGTGGCGGACATGGAATTCCGCCGCATGTTCTCCAACCCGTTGGATCCCAACAATTGCTTCCTCGACATCCAGGCCGGGCAAGGCGGAACCGAAGCGCAGGATTGGGCCGCGATGCTCGAGCGCATGTACGCGCGCTTTTGCGAACGGCGCGGGTTCCGCGTAGAAGTGCTGGAAGAGTCGCCAGGTGAAGTCGCGGGGCTGAAGAGCGCCGCGCTCAAGGTGAGCGGCGACTATGCTTACGGGACTCTGCGCACCGAGTCGGGCATCCACCGCCTGGTGCGCAAATCGCCGTTCGACTCCAATGCCCGCCGCCATACCTCGTTCGCCAGCGTATTCGTGTATCCGGAGATCGACGAAACGATCGAGATCGAGATCAACCCTGCGGAGCTGCGCGTCGACACCTTCCGCGCCAGCGGCGCCGGCGGCCAGCACGTCAACAAGACTGACTCTGCGATCCGTATCACGCATCTACCCACTGGAATCGTCGTCCAGTGCCAGAACGACCGCTCGCAGCACCGCAACCGCGCCGAGGCCATGGCCATGCTGAAGTCGCGGCTGTACGAGGCCGAACTGCGCAAGCGCGAGGCGGAGAAGCAGAAGATGGAGGAATCGAAGACCGACATCGCCTGGGGCCATCAGATCCGCTCCTACGTGCTGGACCAGTCACGCATCAAGGATCTGCGCACCAACGTGGAAGTAGGCAACACCCAGGCCGTGCTGGACGGCGACCTCGACGAGTTCATCACCGC
>DASPUW010000481.1:0-28441 GCA_035622675.1 Burkholderiales bacterium
AGGATGCCGTCCACGCCGAGCTGAGTATTGTCTCGCGTGATGCAGACCTGCTCCGGCACATCCATCGGCACTTCTTTGAGCGAGTGCCGGTACGCGACGCGGTCGATGAAGGGCACGATGATGTTGAGCCCCGGCTCCAGCGTGGCGTGATAGCGGCCCCAGCGCTCCACCACCCAGGCGCTCTGCTGCGGCACCACGCGCACGCCTTCGATCACGAACACCGCCGCCAGCGCGATGATGAAAAATGGAATGGCATACGCGTGAGTGGGCGGAAAGGCCCAGATCAGCGCGGCCAGAATGATCACGGCGATGACTTTCGGCAGCATCGAGACCTCCTTGGCAGGACGGACGGGCACCGCGTGCGGCTCGGCTTGCGCCGGCGCCTTAGGCAGGCCGGACCTTGGCGACTTCGAGGGTGTTGCCATCGACCGCGCTGATGTAGAGCATTTCGCCGGGCTCGCCCGCGCATTCGCCCACCACGCGCGCATCCCACGAGGCGCCGCGGTAGCGCACGCGCGCGAGACGGTCCCGCTGATTGAGCCAGGACTCCCAGGCGACGGGCTGCCCGACGTCGGGTGAAGGCATTGGCTTCGGTTCCATCGATTTCCGGCGCTGGTGGATCCAGATTACGCCGGCAACCGCGAGCAACGATGAAACGAGCGCCTGACCCCAAAACCCAAGCCCGAGGAAAGCGACCACGGCGCCCGCCAGCGCCGCGATCCCGAGCACCAGCAGGTAGAACGTCCCGGTGACCAGCTCCGCGATCGCCAGAGCCAGCCCGGCGGCAGCCCAGAGAATGTAGTCGGCCATCAGCGGCAGATGTTACCCCAAAAAATTCCAGCCGAATGAACCGCTTCGGCCGCGAGAAAACACCTTGAACCGCGCTGCAAAATCAGTAAAATGCCGCCCTCGCGCAGAAGGCGCCAGCGGGAAACTGCGAGGCGCGCCTGCTATCTGCAACCGCTGTTTGGCGCTCGGTAGAGAAAAATGGCTGAACACAAGAAGTACATCACCTTCGACGGCAAGATCCTGATACTGGGTTTCGGGGCAGTGGGGCAAGGGACGCTGCCGTTAATGCTGCGTCATATCGACATGCCCAGAGATAAGTTGACCATCATCACGGCCGAGGACTGGGGCCGCGAGATCGCCGAGGAGTACGGAATCGCCTTCCGCGTCGAGCCGCTGACCCGGGACAACTACGTCGGCATCCTGGATCGCGAGCTCAAGGCGGGCGATTTTCTGTTCAACGCCTCGTTCGACGTCTCCAGCCTCGCTCTGATCGAGTATTGCAGCCAGCGCGGCATCATGTATCTCGACGCCTGCATCGAGCCCTGGGCAGGTGGTCACCGCGACACGTCGATTCCCGCCGCGCGCCGCACCAACTACGCGTTCCGCGAGGCCGCGCTCGCCATGCGCGCGAAGTACGCGGGCGGCCCGGCTGTCGTGCTCATGCACGGAGCCAACCCGGGCCTGGTCTCGCACTTCGTCAAGCAGGCGCTGCTCAACGTCGCCAAGGATACTGGCCGCGGCGCAGGTGTCCCCGCCACCAAGGAAGGCTGGGGCCGCCTGGCGAAGGATCTGGGTGTCAAGATCATCCAGATCGCGGAGCGCGACCGGCAGGTGGGAAGCGCCCGCAAGGCGTGGGGTGAGTTCGTCAACACCTGGTCGAGCGGCGCCTTCGTGGGAGAATCGCTGCAGCCGGCCGAGCTCGGCTGGGGCACGCACGAGAAGCATTGGCCACACGAAGGCATGGAGTTCGGCTTCGGCTGCGGCTCCTCGATCTACCTCAACCGTCCGGGGTGCAGCACCCGCGTGCGCTCGTGGGTGCCGAAGGAAGGACCGTTCCACGGCTGGCTCATCTCGCATGGCGAGTCGCACTCCATCCCCGACTACTTCACCGTGCGGGAGAACGGCCGCGTAACGTACCGGCCCACCTGCTACTACGCCTATCATCCCTGCGACGACGCCGTGCTGAGCCTGCACGAGATGGTCGGCCACAACTACACCATGCAGGAGCGCACACGCCTGCTGCGCGACGATATCGCGGACGGGTTCGACGAGCTCGGCGTGCTGTTGATGGGCCACTCGCGCGGAGCCTATTGGTACGGCTCGCAGCTCACGATCCGCCAGGCACGCGAGCTGTGCCCGCACAACAACGCGACCAGCCTGCAGGTGAATGCTCCCGCGCTCGGCGCGGTGATCTGGGCCATGCGCAATCCCACCGCGGGGATCGTGGAGCCGGACGACATCGATTTCCGCACCGTGCTCGAGGTCGCCATGCCCTACCTCGGCCCGGTGGTCGGCGTGTACAGCGACTGGACGCCGCTGAGTGAACGCGGCAAGCTGTATCCGGAAGACGTCGACGGGGACGACCCATGGCAGTTCAAGAATTTCCGGGTGGTGTGAGGCTCTCGCTCCAGAGCATGCGAGGGGCGCAGTCGTGACCGCGCTGCTCAAGGCGATCATGCGGCATCTCGGTGCGCGCACGCGGATCCGCTTTCGCGTCACTTACACCGACGGCTCCTCGTTCCAGAACCTTCCCGGTGAGCCGCTCGTGCATTTCCGCTTCAAGACGGCGGGCGCCCAATGGAACACCATCTTCTTCGGGCATATCGGCATACTCGAGTCGTACTTCGATCAGACGCTGGACATCGATGGCGATTTCGGGCGCGCCTTCGCGGCGGGACTCGAGAGCGGCGTCAGTCACAAGCCTGGGCCGCTGGTCTGGCTGCGCAACCAGTGGCACGAGGTGCGCCTCGGCAACCGCTCAATAGCGCAGGCCAAGGCCAATGCGCGCTTTCACTACGCGCTGGGCGCGGACTTTTACGGTTACTGGCTGGACAATCCGCTGATGATGTATACCTGCGCGTACTGGAAACCAGGCACGCGCACCGTCGAGGAAGCACAGCGCAACAAGATCGACCACGTGTGCAGCAAGATCCGGCTCAAGCCGGGCGAGAGCGTGGTGGACATCGGCTGCGGCTTCGGCGGCTTCATGTTCCGGGCAGCGGAGCGTCATCAGGTTCGCGTGTGCGGCGTGAACACCACCACCGAGCAGGTGGAATGGTTGCGCGGCCAGATCCAGCAGCGGGGATTGAGCGAGCGCCTCGAAGCGCGCGAAGCCGATTTCCGCGAAGTGCACGCGCAGTTCGACAAGGTCGTGTCGATCGGCGTGCTGGAGCACGCGGGGCGCGATTCGCTGCACGAGGTGGTGAAGGCGCACGCCGACTTCCTGAAGCCCGGCGGGCTGGGCATGCTGCACTTCATCGGCCACGTCGGCGTGCGCGATACCGAGTTTTACATCCGCAAGCACGTGTTCCCCGGCGGCTGGATCCCGAGCCTGGCGCAGACCATCAGCGCCATGGAGAGCTGCGGCCTCGAAATCGTCGACATCGAGAACCTGCGCCGGAACTACGCGCTCACCCTGGACGCCTGGACCGAGCGGTTCGACCGCAACTGGGACCAGATCCACGCCTTGGACCCGGTGCGCTTCGACGAGCGCTTCCGCCGGGTCTGGCGCACATACCTGGTTTCCTGTGCCGAGATGTTCCGCTCGGCGCACAGCCAGACACATCTGTTCCAGATCGTATTCAGCAAAGGCAACATCACGAAAGACAACTATCCGATGAGCCGCGCCTGGCTGTACGAGGACGACATCCGGCGCCAGGCGGCACATCCGTCCGCGCGCGAGGCGGAGCGCGCTTAGGCAAGCTCCAGTCCCGCAGATGGCCCGTTACGCGGAGCGGCGAGACGAGCTGGTCCGTCAGATCCGCGCCAGCGGCGGCGCTGCAGTCGCGCTGCGCAAATCCACCTCGAACCTGTTTCGCGACCGCAAGGCCGCGGCCTCGCACCGCCTCGACGTCGGAGCTCTGCACCACGTCCTCGAAGTCGATGCCCGGCAAGGCTGGGTGAACGCCGAGGCGATGACGCCTTACGACGTGCTGGCCGCCGCCACCGTGGAGGTCGGCGTCATGCCGTGCGTCGTCCCGCAACTGAAGTCGATCACGATCGGGGGCGCGGTGGCCGGGGTGGGGATCGAAGCCAGCTCGTTCAAATACGGCCTGGTGCACGACACGCTGCTCGAGCTCGAGGTGCTGCTGGCGGACGGCAGCGTCGTCGTGGCGACACCCGACAACGAGCATCGCGATCTGTTCTTCGGGTTCCCCAACTCCTACGGCACGCTCGGCTACGCGCTGCGTGTGAAGGCCAAAGTCGCACCGGTCAAGCGCTTCGTCGCGCTGTCGCACGTACGCCACGCGAACGCCGCCGCGTATTTCCGACACCTGGCAGAGCTGTGCCTTGCGCCGGACATTGACTTCATCGACGGCACGGTATTCGCCCCCGACGAGCTCTACATCACGCTCGGGCGCTTCGTGGACGAAGCCCCCTATACCAGCGACTACACCTTCGAGCGTATCTACTATCGCTCCATCCAGCAACGTGAGGCCGATTACCTCGCCACCGAGGCCTATTTGTGGCGCTGGGACACGGACTGGTTCTGGTGCTCGAAAAATCTGGCGGCGCAGAACCCGGTGGTGCGCCGGCTCCTCGGGCGCAGCCGGCTCAACTCGAGGTTCTACACGCGGCTCATGCGCCTCAACAGCCGCTGGCAGATCACGCACGGGCTGGACCGCCTGCGCGGGCAGTCGCGCGAGTCGGTCATCCAGGATGTGGATATCCCCATCGAGCGCGCCGCCGAGTTTCTTGAGTTCTTCCACCGGGAGATCGGGATCCTGCCGGTTTGGATCTGCCCGATCCGCCGCCCGGACCCCGCGCGGCGCTGGACTCTGTATCCGATGCGTGGCTCCGCCGCTTACGTCAATTTCGGCTTCTGGGACGTCGTGCGAACGCGCGAGGCGCATGCGCCCGGGCATTTCAATCGCCTGATCGAGTGTGAGGTGCGGCGCCTGAGTGGCGTCAAGTCCCTGTACTCGGACAGCTACTATGCGCCGGACGAGTTCTGGGCCATTTACGATGGGCCGGGGTACCGCGCGCTCAAGCAACGCTATGACCCAAACGGACGCTTTGCCGATCTGTACGCCAAGTGCGTGCTCCGTGCGTAGCGGGGACGAGCGCACGCGGTCATGATCCTTGCTTTCACCGCACTGGCATGAACGAGCTCGAGTTGACCGGACGCGCACGCACGCACATCGAGCAGATCGACGATCCGCGCGTAGCTCTGCACCGCGAGGCGGTGGAGCCCTTTCGTGCGCTGCGCGAGGCGGCCGCTAGAGACGGCCTCGATCTGATGCCGTTCAGTGCGTTTCGCGACTTCAATCAGCAGGTCGAAATCTGGAACCGCAAGTTTCGCGGTGAGCGCCCGCTGTATGACCGTAGCGGGAAGGTGCGCGAGCATGCCGCCCTGACCGAGGCAGAGCTGGTCGACGCAATCCTGGTCTGGTCCGCCGTCCCCGGAGCGAGCCGGCATCACTGGGGCAGCGAGATCGACGTTTACGACCGCGCGGCGATGCCCGAGGGCTACCGCGTTCAGCTCCTGCCCGGCGAGTACGCGCCGGGCGGCGTATTCGAGCGCCTGGCGCAATGGATGAACGAAAACCTCGCCCGGTTCGATTTCTACCGCCCCTACGACGAGGACCGCGGCGGGGTGTATCCCGAGCCGTGGCACATCAGCTATGTGGCGGTTTCAGCCGATGCCCTCTCCGCGCTCACTCCGCAGGTGGTCGCGCGGGCATTGCGGGAAGAACCGGTCCTTGGCAAGGAGCTGGTGCTGCAGCGTCTGCCTGAGATCTGGCGGACCTACGTCGCCAACGTGGCGACCGTTCCCGCGCGCGGCGCTGCCTGAGGCTACCGCGCCCGCAACTGAACGCCGCGTTGCGATCGCACTGAACGTCATGCGCTGGAAGTTCTACACGCCTGGTGAACGCCCCGAGGAGGATGCGCAGCGCGCCGCCGTCATCAGCCGGATCAACGCCTGGTGGAAGGCGTTCGAAGCCAAGGCCGACAGCCTCGACTCGCTGTTCAACGGCCGCAGCGAATGGGATCTCGTCGTGTGGATGGAGCGTGAGTTGCAGGGCATCGACCCGCGCCTCATGTGGGAGTTCGGCCCGGGCAGCTCCGGCGGACACCGGCTGGTGATCACCCCGGAAGCGAATTACCAGCTGCGCCCGTTGGCGGAGCAGATCGTGGCGCGGGCGCCGTCGCTGCCGGCCTGGACTTTTTTTGCGCACCGCTGGCCTGATAGCGTCGAACAGATGAGCGCGACGGTCAAAGCCCGAACCGGTGTCGAGCCCGCCTTCACCGGCGTGGCGCTGAGCCCCGGTCAATTCAATCGCGTCGACCTCCTGTTCCAGTTCCCGCAGTCTTTCCTCGCCGCCAAACACAGCATCGCGCAGGGGCAAGCGTTTCTGGCGGCTCTTTCGCTCCTGGGCGAGGAGCTGCTGGTCGATTGGGCCGGTCTGCTCGACGTGGCGGCTGAGGTGCCGGAACCGCTGCCCGCAGGCGCGGTGCGCCGTGCTTTCATCGCGCTCGCCGCCAGGCAGCGGTCGAGCATCCCGGCCCAGCCGTTCCTCGATCGCATCGACTCGGCGGCGTGGACCGAGGTCGACCTGAAGCCCAAGAAGCAGGAGGACTACTTCCATCGCTACGACCTCGGCGCCGCGGTCACCTGCGCGCCGGACTTGTGGCGCAACGCCCACAGCAACCAGCTGTTCTGGTCTGGCCGGTTCTCGCGCTCGAACGAGACGTTCTGCTACCTGAAGCTTGATCGCGGCCGGCCGCTGCGGCGCTCCGCCGTCGGCGAGCGCATCAAGAACGAGGATGCGCTCAACCGCACGCTGCGCCCGCAGCGTCTGGGGTGTGTCATCGGCGGCGGATCCGGCAGGCGCTACGACTACATCGACCTCGCCTTGATCGATGTGCCCGCAGCGGCTGGCGTGATTCGCAGCGTCTTGCAGCAGAGCGGGCTCGCGAAGCGGCGCGCCTGGATCCAGTTCTTCGACAACGTCCTCGGGGCGGAGTGGATCGGCCTCTGGCCGGACGGGCCGCCTCCGCCCATGCCCGCAACGTAATCCTTCGCAAAGTCATCGCAACCATGTCCACTATCGTCGTAGTCCGCAAGGCCGGCCTCGCCTGCATCGCGTGTGACACGCTCGCAGCGGTTGGATCGGTCAAGCAGAAGTCCCACTACTCGGAGGCGCCGGGCAAGATCTTCCAGTTCCGCGACACGTTGATCGGTACGGTGGGCTACGCCGTGCACAACGCCGTGCTGCAAAGCTATTTCTCGCGCTACCCGGACAACGTGAACCTCGATACGGCCGCGGACATTTTCGAGACGTGGCGCGTGATGCACAACGTCCTGCGCGACGAATACCACATGAATCCGCGCGCCGAGACGGACGACGCGTACGAGACCACGCGCATGAGCGCGCTACTCGCCAGCCCGCGCGGCATCTTTGGCGTCACACCGTCACGCGACGTCGAGCAGTTTCCGCGCTTCTGGGCGATCGGCTCCGGTGCGGCCCTCGCACTGGGTGCCATGTTCACGCTGTTCGGGCGCACCGAGGATGCCGAAGAGATCGCGCGCGCGGGCGTAGCGGCCGGTGCCGAGTTCGACGAAGCCAGCGAGCTGCCTGAGGTACTCCATACGCTGCGGCTCGTGCCTAGCCGCTGACGGGGACGCCCAGAGCTGGTGCAATTTACAGCATGCGCAGCGTTGCCCGATACCCGTCTCGAGGCGTCGCAAGGCATCAACACATTGTTGTCATTGACATTTTGGATTCCGGAGGGCACGCGCGCGAACATCGGCATGGCGCTTGCGTCAGTCAGAACCTAAGGGCGAGGAGAGGGTGCCGGGGGTTCGCGCCGCCGGCTTCGGGTTCAACCTCGGGGAATTGCGATATGGCTCCTCGCGTCAGTGTTGCTGCTCTGCTCCTCATACTCGCTCTTGCCGCCGGTTATGCAAACGCGGCAGGGCCGGTGGTCAAAATCACCGTTCTCACCTCCGGGGTAGTGCTCGTCGACGGCGAGCGCACGATGGTTCCCCTGCTCGAGCCCGAGTTGGTCGCGCTCAAGGCGCTTGGCGGTGAAGTCTGGTATTTCCGTGAAGGCGATCAGGCTTACCCGGGTTCGAGCGGGTTGACGGTGTTCGCGCTGCTGATCAAGCATCGCGTGCCCACAAGCGTGTCGGAGCTTCCCGATTTCTCCGACCTGGTGGAACGCGACCGCCTGGCCCGCCTCGGCGGGCGTTGACCTGCACCACTAGATCTCCAGGCACTTCGATTCGCCCGAGCGCACGTCGGCCGGCGAACGCGTGTCTTCGATCGGCGCGCGATCCAGGCGCCGAGCCGCTAAACTAGCGGTCCGCCGCGGGGGGATCCCTCTCGCGCCCCAACAACTCAAGGAGACCGAAAATGAAATCCACAGCTCTGTCGTGCGTTGTCGCCACCGCACTCGCCTTGGCTGCGAGCACAGCACTGGCGCAGGACAAGCGTACCGTTCTCAACCTCGAGACCGCAAAGAAAATGGCCGCGGCCTGCGAGCAGAAAGCGAAGGCAGAAGGCTGGAAAATGAACATCGCCATCGTAGACACGGGCGGGAATCTCAAGTATTTCCTGCGTCAGGACGACGCCTTCCTGGGCAGCGTGAAGATCGCGCAGCTCAAAGCCGGCACCTCGTCCAACTTCCCGTTCTCGACCAAGCAGATCGGCGAGATCGCGAAGAACGTGCCCGGCATCGCATTCGTACCGGGTCTGGTTACGTTCGAAGGCGGACTGCCGATCAAGACCGCGAGCGGCGAATCGATCGGCGCCATCGGGGTGAGCGGCGACACAGCCGAGCACGATGGCGTTTGCGCTCAAGCCGGGCTGGACGCGGTCAAAGACGACCTGAAGTAATCGGCGCATCCGGAGACGGACTCGGTGCGAGCCGAGTCCGTCCTCGCGCAGCGTTGACGTTTGTTTAGTGCCGGCTTAGCATCGCCCTGCCGCCTTCGGGGGCGAATAACGATTTATCGGGGAGGAGCAAATGCGCAGACTGATCTCGGGCCGCATTGCGGCGTTGCTGGCGGCCGCAGTGGTGGCCGCGCCAGCACTGGCGGCGGACACGATCAAGATCGGCCTGGTGAACGAGACCACCGGTCCCAACGCCGAAGCCGGCGTGTACACAGTGAACGGCGCGCGCCTCGCGCTCGAAGAGATCAACGCGGCGGGCGGCATTCTGGGCAAGCAGGTCGAGCTGCGGCTAGAGGACAACCAGAGCACCAATCCCGGCACCGTTCTCGCCTATACGAAGCTCGTCGGCGAGGGCGTACCCGCCGTCATCGGACCGATCCGCAGCACGCAGACGCAGGCCATTTCTCCGAGCGTCGCGAAGGCCAATATCCCCACCATGTTCGGCGGCACCGACCCCAGCCTCACGCATACCGGTAATCCCTGGCTGTTCCGCTGCCGGCCGAACGATTCCTTCTCCTCGCTCGTGATCGCCGACTTCGGCGTCAACACGCTCAAGCTGAAAAAGTGGGCCATCGTGCACTCCACCGACGCGTTCGGCACGGGCGGGATGAACGCGCTGGTCCAGGCGCTCAAGGCGTACGACATCACGCCGGTTCTGGTGCAGGGGTACACCAATAACTCGCAGGACTTCACGCCGATCGTGCTCGCGATCAAGAAATCGGGCGCGGACATCATCGGTTCCTACATGACCACCTCTCCCGATGTCGGCATCTTCGCCAAGCAATTGCGGCAGCTCGGACTGAGCACCGTGTGGGTCGGATCACCCTCGGTGATCACCGAAACGGCACGCAATCTGGCTGGCTCGTCTTTGTATGGCGTGTATGCGATCGCCGATTTCACCCCGGGATCGAACCCGCAAGCCAAAGCATACGCGGACAAGTACAAAGCCAAGTACAACCTCGAAGCGGACGTCTACTCGAGCTGGGCCTACGACGCGATGCACGTGCTGGCGAACGCGATGAATCAGGCCAAGAGCACCAACGCGGACGCGATCCGCAAGGCGATCCTCGGGACCTGCGGCTACAAGGGCGTCGAGGGTACTTACTGCTTTGACGAGAATGGCGACGGGCTGCGCGGCTACAACATCGTGCACAACAATCAAGGCACGATCGCCTTCATCAAACACATCGACAATCCGAAGAAGTGAGCGGCTCGCGCCGGTGATCCGGTAGCGCGCGCCGCACGCCGCCGGCAAGGGGAGGAGCAGGCGCAGTGGAAGTGCTGGCCAACAATCTGCAGGTCCTGTTCCAGGGGTTGGCCCTGGGCAGCATCTACGCGCTGGTGTCGCTGGGCTTCGTGCTCATCATCCGCGCCACCAACGTAGTCAACTTCGCGCAGGGCGATTTCGCCATGCTCGGCGGCTACGCTATGGTGCTGTTCACCGTCGGCATGCCCGGCAACCCCGAGCTGCACATCCCCGGCTTCGGCACGCACCTGCCGTACTGGCTCGCGATCGCGCTCGCCGTGGGTCTCATGACCATCATCGGGATCGCATTCAACTACGGCGTCTACTATCCGCTGCGCAACCGCTCTTTCCTGCCGGTGCTGATCAGCACGCTGGGCGCGTCGATCTTCCTGCAGAACACGGTGCTCGCGCTGTTCAATCCGCAGCCGCGCCCGCTCGAGAAGCTGTTCAGCCACGAGGGCGTGACGATCGGCGGTGTGTTCCTCGACAGCCAGTACCTGGTCATCCTCGCTTTCACCGTGTTCGCGGTGGCGTTCCAGTACTTCTTCTTCGAGCACACACTGATCGGCAAGAAGCTGCAGGCGACCTCCCAGGACAAGGACATGGCGCGCCTGCTCGGCATTCCGGTCACGCTGATGATCATCATCACTTTCATCTACAGCGCGGTGCTGGGCGGACTGGCTGGGATTCTCGTCGCGCCGATCCTGTTCGTTTCGATCGGCATGGGCTCGACCATCGCGCTAAAGGCCTTCGCTGCTACGATCATCGGCGGGTTCGGCGACGTGGCCGGCGCGATCGTCGGCGGCATCATCATCGGCGTGATCGAGAGCTTCGCCGCCTACTACATCTCGGTTCCGTACAAGGACGCCTACGCCTTCCTCGCGCTGTTCCTCGTTCTGCTGTTCCGGCCGCAAGGCATCTTCGGCGAGAAAGTCTCCGAGAAAGCATGAACCAGACGCTCGTCAGTCCGGCCGGCGCCACGACCGGGCAGAACAACCTGCCGTGGCTGGTGCTGCTTGCGCTCGCGGCGATCGTATTCCCGCTGCTGCCATACGCGCTCCACGTCAGCGACTATGTCCTCAACATCTTCATGAACTCGGTGACGTACGCGATGGCCGTGCTGGGCATGGTGGTGGTGCTGGGGTATGCCGGCCAGATCAACCTGGCCCAGGCAGCCTTCTTCGGCATCGGTGCCTACGCGGTGGGCCTGGGCACGTTGAGCTGGGGACTGCACTTCTGGGTGTCGTTCGGGCTGGGCCTCATCGCCGCGGCCATCGCCGGGCTGGTCCTGGGTCTGACCACGCTGCGACTGGGCGGGCATTACCTCGCCATGATCACCATCAGCTTCCAGCAGATCTTCGATCTCGTGCTGGTGAACTGGATCGAGGTGACACGCGGCCCCGACGGTGTGCCTGGCATCGCACCGCCCACGCTGTTCGGCTATCACCTCGACGACAAGCGCGCGTACCTTCTGTTCTGCGCAGTCGTGCTATACGCGCTGATCTGGTTCGTCTGGTGGCTGCCGAAGACGCGGCTCGGCCGTGCGATGCGCGCCGTGCGCGACAACGAGCTCGCGGCGGGAACCATCGGTGTGCACACGCTGCGCACCAAGGTGATCGCTTTCACCATCAGCGCCGTGCTGGGCGGCATCGGCGGCTCGCTCTACGCCGCCGGCTTCAGCTACATCAGCCCGGACAACTTCAGTTTCCTGCGCTCGGTCGAGTTCCTCACAGCGGCTCTGTTGGGTGGCGCACAGTCACCGTTCGGAGCGGCGCTCGGCACGGTTCTGATCGTGCTGCTGCCGGAGTGGCTGCGCTTCCTGAAGAGCCTGTATCTCGCGGTGTACGGCCTGGGCGTGATCCTGATCATGGTGTTCATGCCCGAGGGAATCTGGGGCCTGCTGCGTGCGACCTTCCTGCGCGTGCGCAGGCCCGTCGCGCCCGTCGTCGGTGCTGCGCCGACGCTCAACTTCGACATCAAAGTACAGAGCGGGCGGCCGGTGCTCAAGCTCGAGAACCTGCAGAAGCACTTCGGCGGGCTGAAAGCCGTGGACGGCATCGACGTGGAGGTCGCGCCGGGCACCGTCCATTCGCTGATCGGCCCGAACGGCTCCGGCAAGACCACCTCGCTCAATGTCGTCAATGGCATCTACCGCCCGACTGCCGGCGCGATCTTCCTCGATGGCGTCGACGTGACGCAGATGAAGCCGCACGAACGAGCCGGCATGGGCATGGGGCGCACGTTCCAGAACATCCGCCTGTTCCAGACCATGAGCGCGCTCGAGAACGTCATGGTGGGTGCGCAGCGCGACAACAATCCGATCGAGCCGGGGCGCGAGGCGCTGACCAAACGCGCGCTCTCGGCGCTGGATTTCGTCGGCATCCTGGAGCGCGCACACATGATCGTGCGCAACCTGCCGTACGGGCATCAGCGCCTGGTGGAGATCGCGCGTGCGCTCGCTGCGCATCCCAAGCTGCTGTTGCTGGACGAACCGGGCGCAGGACTCAATCAGACCGAGAAGCAGGAGCTCGTAGGGCTGCTCAAACGCCTGCGCGGCCACGGTCTCACTATATTTCTCATCGATCACGACATGGGACTGGTGGAGAAGGTGTCGGACAAGATCACCGTTCTCAACTTTGGGAAAAAGATCGCGGAGGGCACGCCGCAGGACGTACTGCGCCACCCGGAC
The DNA here is from genome assembly GCA_035622675.1 of Burkholderiales bacterium. Taxonomy (GTDB): domain Bacteria; phylum Pseudomonadota; class Gammaproteobacteria; order Burkholderiales; family SHXO01; genus SHXO01. The sequence goes on from DASPUW010000481.1 coordinate 12,845, forward strand.
GTGATCGCGGCTTATCTGGGCGAGGGACCGGCCAATGCCGCTGCTCGAGCTTAAGAACGTCTCCAGCGCCTACGGCAGCGTAGAGGCGCTGCGCGGTGTGAGTCTGCACGTGGACAAGGGCGAGATCGTCACACTACTGGGCGCAAACGGCGCGGGGAAAAGCACCACGCTGCGTACCATCTCGGGCCTGATCCGACCGACGTCGGGCGAGATCTGGTTCGACGGTCAGCGCATCGACACGGTATCGCCTGAGCAAATTGCGCGCATGGGCATCTCTCATGTACCGGAGGGCCGACGGATTTTTCCCGGGCTGACGGTGAAAGAGAACATCATGCTCGGCTCCACCGGGCGCGGGCGCCTGTCGCGCCAGGCCATGGCCGAGGGCGTCGAGGAGATGTTCGGTATTTTTCCCGACATCAAACGGTTCGCGGATGCGCTCGGCTGGACCTTGTCCGGCGGGCAGCAACAGATGCTGGCGGTGGCGCGCGGCCTGATGGCCAAGCCCAAGCTGCTGCTGCTCGACGAGCCGTCCCTGGGCCTTGCCCCGGTCATCGTGCAGCAACTCTTCGCCACCATCCGAGAGATCCACGCCCTCGGGACAACGATTCTGCTGGTCGAGCAGAACGCGCACATGGCGCTGTCGGTGGCGGCCCGCGGCTACGTGCTGGAAACCGGCAACATGACGGTCGAGGGCACCACAGCCCAGCTGCTGGACAACGAGGAAGTACGCGCGGCATACCTCGGGGGGCACGCGGCGTAGAGCCGGCTCGCGTAGGTGTTTCTAGCCTGGAAGCCGCAGCCGGGTTAAGATCTCCAGCGGAGACTGATTCAAGAAGAACCGGGGACCACCCCAATGCTGGACCAGCTGCTGAGCGGCCCTGCCGGCCTGACGTTCGTCGACTACTTGTTGCGACCGGAAACGAGCGTTGCCGTGCTGCTTCCTGCCGGCCTGTCGGCTGTCATCGTCGCTTACTACGCTAGCGCCGGAAGGGTATCGCGACGACTGCAGCTGCTCTGGGTTCTCACGCTCGGCGTCACCTACTACTGTGCACGTTGGGAGCTGACTCCCGACACCGCACAACTCTATCTCTTCAGCGCGTTTTCGGTGGCCTGCCTTCTGCTCCTGTTCAGGCGCGTGTATGTATCGCCCGCGCTCGCCTATGCACTCACCTTCCTTTCGCTCTGGATGGTGGACATGGCATGCGCGCTGTCGAGGACGCTCGAATCAGGAGGCCCGATCTCTGGCTTTTACGTGGGCGTCGGGGCCGCGGGGATCCGCGACGCGCTGTTCCTGCTGCCTTTGCTGACTGCCGCCGCCGTCGCCTACGCCGCCGGCAGAATCTGGTCCCGCGGCGAGCGCCTCGTCCCGCTGTAAGTTCCGAAGTTCCCCTCCCCCGCGTGTGAGGGAGGGTCAGGTTGGGGGTGAGAGCCTCACCCGAACAGCTTGCCCTTCAGCATGCTCAATCCCTGCTGCACCAGGTCGTCCTGCACTGCCCCATTTGGCGTCAGGTGATCGACAACGTGCGGCAACAGGTTGGCCAGCCCACTCGCTGCATCGGCTTGAGCGATCCCCAGCTGCTTGGCGATCTCCTGCACCTTTCCCGAGCCGAGCACCTGCGTGATCTGATCCGCGCTGATCGGCAAGTTCTTTCCAGCGCTCACCCAGGATTGAACGTGCTCTGCGAATCCGGCCTGCGTAAATTGCTGCACCAGGCCCTGCAGGCCGCCGGGATGGCTGTTGATAAGATTCGTGACGAGCTGCGTGAGTTGGTTGGCCTGTGTCGAGCCACCGAGCTGCTGGCTCAGCGCACCGGTGATCTGATCGAGAAGTCCCATGTTGGCCTCCATGGCGAAAGAACCAAGGTACTGCGAACCTATGGTCGCACACTCTCGATACACGAGTGTTGCAGCCCGGCGATCAGCGCCGCCACCTGGCTGCTCGGGTATAATCCGCGCTCCTCCAGGGGGTCACTAGCTCAACTGGTAGAGCAGCGGACTCTTAATCCGTTGGTTCCGAGTTCGAGTCTCGGGTGGCCTACCAACCAAACGACGAAGTTGAGCGGCACCGAGCATTGAACACTTACCCAGGAAGGTTCGTCGCCTGGGCGCTATCGCGCTTTCAGAGAAGCTTGCCTGGCCATCGCGCGGAGCACGATCGCGAGCGTGTCCCTTTGCTTACCATGCGCCCTTTTTGCGGCTCTTCTGAGTTGCGAAGACAGGCGCCGGGCATCGATGCCCCGGTGCGTTGATACAAGTTGCGTTAGCAATATGGTCGCAAGCGCACTGTCCGCGATTGGACCTGCCAAGCCCTTCGCGATTGCCTGAAGTTCATCCATCGCTCCGTCTCCCCCATCGGCAAGAAACTGGTGCCCGATTCACCAGCGCGCAAACGGCGCATGGCGTCGGATCTTAGCCCAACCCCCAAAATGGCGGAGGGCTCTGGGAACGGCGACTGTTGCCGTCCACAGAGCCCTCCGACCGTCGCGGTTTAGCTATCTACTGCACAACGGTCGCGCGCTTGCGATGGATCGAGGCCTCGATCTCGACGCGCCGGTCTTTCTGCAGGCAGGGGATGAGCTCCTCGCGCCCGAGCCCTTGGCACTCACCTGTCCGAGTCACCGGATCAGCGTCTCCGCGGCCTTCGTACCGAATCTTGTACTCGGGCACACCTCGGCGTATGAGGTACTGCGCTACCGCGTAGGCACGCAACTCCGACAGGCGGCGGTTGTAGTCGGCGGCCCCGATCCGATCGGTATAGCCAAGGATGTCCAAGCGGTCATACTCGGCCGTCCTTAGCGTCTCCGAGAGAGAATCGAGAACAGCCCTCACCTCGGGACGCAGGGCATACTGATCGAAATCGAATCGGCCCTCTTCGTTTACCCCGAGCACGACTGGCAGCGCTCCGCCGAGCGTCAAAGGCTGGTAGTCCTCGTTGACTTGAACCTTGCCCTTCGTCACCTCAACGGCGGCGACCTGAGTGTCGGAGTCTTCGTCGTCTATTCCATTCATGTCGGCATTTTCGCCATTCGGCCCCTGAGGACCTCCGGCGCCTCGCCGTCGCCCGGCACCACTGCGCTTCGCTTTCCCAACGTTGGTGGCGTCGCCAGCGGCAGCGGAATCGATCGCAGCGGTTTTGTCATCGGACGTGCCGTTCGCCTCCGCACTCCCTTGACCTGCACTGTTCGCCCGACGTCCACGCCCGCGTGTTCCACCGGACTTGCCGGTTCCGGGCGTACCGTCGGCGAGCGACGAACCATTCTCGTCATCAGCGGCTTCGTCGTCTGCCATGGCCTGGGCATCACCGTGCCCATCGACCGAAGCGTTCGTCTGACCGCGCCCATTCGCGGCACCGCCTACGCCCATGCGCTGCCGACTGCCGGCAGCGCCTTCGGTCGACGAACCTCCGGGCGACCCGCTCCAATCGCTGCCCTGGGTGCCAGCGGCATTCGCGCCGCCGATCGATGAGCGTTCCAAGCCAGAGGTGCTGCTGCCTTTGCTCGAACAACCGACAAGCGCAGCTGCTAACAGGATAGGAACGAGCTTGAGCAGCGCACCCTGCAATACGGCGCTTTGAAGGTCAGGTAATGCCCTTCCAGGTGTCCGGAGGTTTGACATTTGAATCGTGCTCCCTAGATGTTCTTGCGGCCAGCCCGCAGATAGGCTGGTAACGGTGTAGGGGAGCGTTGGCTTGAGTTGTGACGTGCGCCTTCACGAGGTTAGCGACCTCGTGGTCCAGCTCGATCTGTTAAACCGTGTGAATGCCTGCCGCTCGCAAGGGGATCGAGCGGCCGCGCAGGGCAAGACTTCAGCGGTAACGGCTCAAGACGGGGGCAGCGGCTGGATCAGCGGTTGGCGCGATCCTCATTGCTCCCGCAAGCACTCCTCATAGCGCCGTTGGATCTCAGCAGCCGGATCTGCGGACTGGTAGATCGCAGTGGCGACCGGCATCATCTCCGCCCTGTGGCTTTGGGTGTACTCCTCCAGCGTGACACCGTCCACGCGGGCCACCATCACTGCTTCCATTTCATACAACGCGAGATCGCACGGGCCGATCACCGGGACGTCGTCGGAGGCCGAGCTTATCTGCGCGAGCAGCAAGAACGCAACCAGGAGTTGCTTCAAGCGCCAACCTTCTACGTGGCGAGCGCCAACTCACGCCGCGGCGCTGGGTCGAACCGAGACGGCGTCGTACCACCGACGCAAATTCTTGTGGTCCTCTGGAACGCTCGTCTCGGCCCTGATCTTGGCGAAATCAATCGCACACAGCGCCGTGATGTCCGCAACAGAAATGTGATTGCCGGCGACAAACTCGTTGCCGTCGAGCTGTCGATCAAGCAGTTCAAAGAACCGCCCAAGGCGCTGACGACCGCGTGACTGCAGACCCTGAACTTGCGGAACGGGATCGGCGTGGCCAGGAATGCTTCGGTCTTTGAACGCGGGGTGGGTATTGCGAAACACTTCGGCGGCTCCGATCAATCCTTCGTCGTAGGCCCGCCGCTCCCACATTTCGATCACGGCCTTTTCTTTGGCGTCAGTGCCCATGAGCGCTGGCGCGGGATGAAGCGTCTCGAAGTAGCGGCAGATGGCCATGGCCTCGCCGATCTGCGTCCCGTCGTCCAGTTCCAGCATGGGCACCATCGCGAAAGGATATTTGGACTTGTATGACGCGCTCAGCTGAGCGCCATCACCCGCATCCTGCATCGGAACAGCCAAACCCTTTTCCACCAGATACATTCTCACCCGGCGCGGATTCGGGGCCTTGCCCCAGACGTAGAGCTGCATGATTCTCCCTCCACTCACTCGATCGTTTGCAGGTGGTCTTGGCCTGAATGTTGCAGCAGACCGTCGCTACTACAGCCTACAACGGAACAGCCATGAGAGTATCTATCATCGTACTCACACTGCTGCTCACTTCAACTGCGCACGCACAAAGCGCGTGCCGCCAGTACGAGCAGGAGCTGCAGCGGGCGAAGACACTGTACTACTCCTCGGGGCACGCCGCAGCGGCGGAGGCCGCTTCGCTGACGACGCTGCAAAGCGAGTGCAAGACGGAGCTCGTGGAAGCCAGCCCGCTGTGCCAGTGGGTCTTGAACCAGTCGCTCCAGAATATGGAGACCGACAGGACAATGACGGTAGCCGCCGCATGTGCCCGTGCGCTCGAAAGCGAACGCATCGGAGCTGTGCGTCCCGACAGCCAACTATCGAAAGCGATCAAGTAGCCGCACAATCCAGTAGCGGCCGCATAAGCCTGTCGCACTTCACCGCCGGTGCGTGCCGGCAACGACGCGGCAGAGCAGCCCCTTCAGGTATTCACCCTCCGGAAATCCCAGCGCAACGGGATGATCGGAGGCCGCGCCAAGCCAGCGCAGCATCTGCGCGTCGACGCCGGCGTCGACTGCCGCATCTGCCACGATTTTCTGGAACAGTTCGCGCGACATCCCGCTGGAGCACGAGAACGTCAGCAGCAGTCCGCCCGGCTTGAGCAGCTTGAACGCGTACAGATTGATGTCCTTGTAGCCGCGCGCAGCACGTTGTGCCAGCGCTGCCGTCGGCGCAAACTTGGGTGGGTCGAGGACGACGACATCGAAGCTGCGGGCCTGGTCGCGCAGGCGGCGCAGCACCTGAAACACGTCACCCTCGAGCAGCTCGGCGCCGCTCAGGCGATTCAATTCCAAATGCGCCCGTGCTGCCGCGAGGCTATCCACGGAACTGTCGATCGCCAACACCGAGGCGGCCCCGCCCGCCAGCGCTGAAAGCGTGAACCCGCCCGTGTAGCAAAAGCAATCCAGCACTGCGCGCCCCGGCGCCAACGTTCTGAGCAACGATCGATTGTCGCGCTGATCGAGATAGAACCCGGTCTTGTGACCATGCTCGACGTCGGCGAGCAGCTGAAGCCCGTCTTCCTCGACCCCGACGGCGCCAGCGAGTGCGGCGCCGTGCCGAAGTCCGACACTGACCGCGAGGCCTTCAAGCTGCAGCACTTCCGCGTCCGAACGTTCGAATATGCTCTGCGCTCTGGTGATCTCGGCAAGCAGTTCCACCAAAGTATCTCGCCAGCGGAAACCGCCGGCGCCCGAAAGCTGGATCACCACCATGCTGGCGTAACGGTCAACCACGATCCCAGGGAGTCCATCGGATTCGCCGTGCACCAGCCGCACCGCGTGCGTCGGACCTGGGTTCAAAACTGCGGCGCGCATGTCGACCGCCCGCCGCAGCCGGCCGCGGAAAAAGTCCGCGTCGATGCGTGCGGATTCGCTGAAGTCCCAGACGCGTGCGGTGATCTGAGAGGAAGGGCTGTACGCCGCCCAGGCCATGAACGCGCCGGTGCTGGCACGCACTTCAATCGTCTCGCCGAGACCCGGGTCGCCGTCGATGCGGTGCACCGCACCCGAAAAAATCCATGGGTGCCTGCGCAAAAGTGACTTCTCGCGGCCGGGTTTGAGAATCAGGCGTGCCATTTCAGCTGACCAAAGTCAAGGGTGCGGCCCAAGAAAGACCCATAACGCGAGCTACGGACATTTAACATGATTGGATCGCGCGCCGCGCTTGGTATCTAATGAGGCCGTTGCCAAGCATCGGAAGGAGGCCACCATGAGATCCAAGAAGATTTCACCTGCGGTGCATATTGTCGCTGCAGTGTCCCTGGGCATCCCACTGAGCGCTGTGATGGGGCCCACGCTGTTGTCGGAGGCGCAGATGACGGCAGCGCAGGTCTGCGAGGCCGGGCATGACCCGCTTGCCGAGTCGTGTCTGACAACCGGCGCGAAGCCGAAAATGCAACCGCCTCGCCGCTACGCGGACCGGAGATCGCGTCCTTCCCTAAAGCGGGACGCGAGCTAGCGCGTAGAAGCATCGGCCTCGCACAGGCCGTTGTCGCGGTTAGCCGACAGCAACACATCGGCTAGCCGCGTCGTCATTCATCCAGAAACATCCCGTAGCCGTCCGAAGACGCAGGCTCTTCGAAACGCAGCGTGCCGGTGCGGCGCAGCTCGCCGTTCGAGCGCCACGCGGGGTAGGTGTCGCTTTTTCCGCCGAGGTGGATCAGCACGCTGAAGCTGTACACCTTGTCTTCATCGTAGTGATACGTGTTCTCGCCGCTCTGGCCCAGGCAAGGCATCAAGCACTGGTAGGTATCCTGGCCGTCGAGATCGATCAAAATGCCGATGGCCTGCTCCGCGCCCGATCCTTGCGCGAGAACGTACCCCGAGTAGCTATCGTTGCCCGCGCGGTCGATGAGCATCGCGATGCTCTGATCCCACGCGACGCCCTGCGCGGCTGCGCCCGCGCACACATACGAATCATCTCCGCTTTCGTCGACTAGAATTCCAGCCGCTTGATGCGCAGCGCTGCCCTGCGCATAACGCGAGCCAACGTAGCGATCGTCGCCTGCAGCGTCGTGCAGAATGCCAAGGCCTTGGAAATAGCCGACACCCTGACCAAACTCGCCGACCGAGTAGCGATCGTTTCCAGCCAGGTCGTATATCGCGCCGATGCCGCCGGCTGCGTAGCCGCGGATTCCGAAGCCGAACCCTTGGCTCATGCCGAGAAAAACGCCCGGTGTCTGGTAGGCGCTGGCGAAATGCGGACCGTTGGCGATATACGTGTCGTTGCCGGACGCATCGACGATCAACCCGAAACCAACGGGTCCGCCGACGCCCTGCGACAGGATCTGCGCCTGATAGACATCGTCTCCGCCGCGATCGATGAGCACTCCGCCACCGTACAGTCCCGCGCCTTGAGACCAGCCCGCTCCGGGCGTGTCGTTGATGTATTGATCATTGCCGCTGTCGTCGATCAACACTCCGACACCGAACACGCCTGCGCCGATCGAGCCCACGGCGTGCGAGACGTAACGGTCGTTGCCGCCGCGATCCCAGAGCAGCGAGACGGAGAAGAATCCGGCGGCTGGGCCAGCCAGATCCGCGCGGGATTCGTAGGTGTCGTCGCCCGACTGATCGATGATGATCTGATACGCACCACGAGCTGGCGCAGAGAAGGTGTACACATCCGACCCGCCAACGTCGAAGACCGCTGCGATGAGATCCATGTTGTAGCGGTTGGCCTCCTCGCCGCCGACCACCCACAGCTCGTCATCGACCAGCCTGGCACCGAGCACCGGCCCCTCTACAGCCGCGCGCACACGCTCCACCAGCTCTGGAGGAATCGGTTGTGGAGACGCCGATACCTCGCGCGCGAACTGCTCGAGCTCCGCCGCATAGCGCGCAACCTTCGGCAGCATCGCGATGGAAAGCGCAGCGATCTGCGGTCCGGCCCGCATCAAGTCCAGGTAGTCGGGGAGATCCGGACCGACGGGAGCGCTTTCATCGCGCATCCCGCTCGCCAGATTCGCGGCGCGCCTTTCGTACTCGCGCCGTGCGGCAGTCAGTTTGCCGGCGACATCGGGTTCTGACTGGAGATCGGGAAGATCGAGGGTGCTCAGAAGCAATCGCTGTACCGCCAGGATGGTCTCCTGAACCGTTTGCGGCTCGGCGAGCAGGCGCACCCGCGATGCGATGTCCGCTTCGATGCGATCGAGAGAAAGGGGGCGCTCGAGCGCTTGAATCACCGCGAGCAACGTGTGCGGCGCGAGAATTTTCTGCTGGAACTCGGCGAGATTGGCGAGCAGTGGATCCACTCCTCCCGGAGCAGTGCGAAGTCCAAGCTGCGCCGCCTTGTCGAGAATGAGCCCTTCGAACTCGCCCGGCTGCGTAGCGGGAACAGCGCGTCCGGGGGCGAGTCCCTGACCGAGATCGCCCGTCCATCTCGCGACGTCGTCGAGCACGATCTCGACCGATCGCTCTTCGCCGGCGGGATCGCCATGCGGAACACCGGAGTAGGGATCTGCGTTCGGGGCGCGACGGTAGACCAGCCGCACCGTATCGCCCGCGGCCATCGATCTCAGGAGCTGGTAGTACCCGACAGCATCCAGCGACTGGCCGTTCATGGAAACGATCAAGTCCCCGCGCCAGATCGAAGGCGACTTGAAACTGTCGCCGCCGAAGGGACCGGGCTGGACCGCGATCACCACGACACCCTCCGGATTCTGCCGTAGCGCCAGTCCGGCGTAGCCGCGCTTCCTGATTGGTGCCGGCGCGGCGGCCGGCTCCTCCACGCCCGGCGCGGTCGCTTCGGGGTCGGCCGCCTGCGCAAACGCGCCAACAGCAACGCTCAACGCAAGCGCGATCAGGCGTTCGAGACTAAGCTTCACCAAGGGAAAAGAGAGCAGACCATGGCCACGCGATAATGTACTACTGGAGGCGATGATGTCCGAGATCAAGCACAGTACCGTCGAGACAAACGGAATTCGGATGCATGTGGCCGAACAAGGCAGCGGGCCGCTGGTCCTGCTCTGTCATGGCTTCCCCGAATCCTGGTACTCGTGGCGGCATCAACTCGCAGCGCTGTCACAGGCCGGCTTCCGTGCGGTCGCCCCGGACATGCGTGGCTACGGCCAAACCGATCGGCCCGAGGCCATCGATCAATACACGCTGCTTCATCTCGTTGGCGACATGGTTGGGCTGCTCGACGCGCTGGGCGCTGAATCGGCGGCGATCGCCGGCCATGACTGGGGCGCACCGGTGGCGTGGCACGCGGCGCTGCTGCGCCCCGACCGCTTTCGCGCAGTAGTCGGCCTGAGCGTCCCGTACCGTCCGCGCGGGCAGGCCAGGCCGACCACCATGATGCCGCAGACCGATGACGCGCTGTTCTACCAGCTCTATTTCCAGACGCCCGGCGTTGCAGAGGCGGAACTGGAGCGCGATGCGCGCGCGACCCTGCGCGCCACTCTGTATTCGGCGTCGGGGGATGCGCGTCGCGAAGGAGCAAAGCCATCCGATCCCATCGGCATGCTGCCGCGGAGCGGCGGCTTCCTCACCCGCATGATCAATCCCGCGGCGTTGCCGCAATGGATCACGGAACCCGACGTTGATTTCTACGCAAAGGAATTCGCGCGCACGGGCTTCCGCGGCGGGCTCAACTGGTACCGCAATATCGACCGCAACTGGGAGATGCTCGCACCGTTCGCTGGAGCGCAAGTGACAGTGCCTGCGCTGTACGTGGTCGGCGACCGCGACCTCGTCCTCTACTTCCGCGGCATGGACCAGCTCGTTCACAATCTGTCGAAGTTCGTTCCGCAGCTCCGGGGGACGATCGTCCTCCCCGGCTGCGGTCACTGGACACAGCAGGAGCGCGCGCAGGAAGTCAATGCAGCGATGATCGACTTCCTGCGGCGTCTGTAGCCCGAGTTGGCCAGCCTCACGCCACCACGAGATCCGCGACGAGAACCTTGCCCTTGGTCTCCGGGCTGAGCAGCAGCGAAATGACAACGCTCAGCGCCCCCACCGCTGTCCCCACGCACATCGGGATGGCGAATCCCAGGTTGTAGTTGATGGCGAAGAAGGTCAGGATCGGCGCCACGAGGCCTCCCCAGATCGCGCCCTGGTGATAGCAGAATGCGACCGCCGTCGCGCGCACTTCGGTCGGGAATCTTTCGCAGAGGTAGCTCGGCAGCTGGCTGTAAATGGCGCCGCCGAACACACACTGCAGCATGAACCCGGTCAGGATCAGGGTGAAGTCGCTGGTAAAGAGATAGATAGGGGTCACGAATATCGCGATCGCGGCGGGAATGATCATCGACCATCGACGGCCGAGACGGTCCGCCACCCAGCCCCAGCCGCACATGGCCGCGAAGGTCACCAGATTGCCGAACAGGGCCGGGATCGCCACCTGCGCGGGCGTCCAATGCAGGTCCTTCTGGAGATGCGTGGGGAACAGCGCCCAGATCGAGTAGTAAACGATGAAGGAGCTTGCCATCCACCAGCATGCCGTCAGCGTGTTAGGGAGCATGTCACGCTTGAAAATTTTAAACAGCGGCGCGTGCACCTCCCGCTGCTGCGCGCGTTGCAGTCTGCGGTTCTCGAGCCAGACCTTGGGCTCCTTGACGAAGTAGCGCACGAAGATGATCGAGAATGCGGGCAGGATGCCGACCCACAGCATTCCGCGCCAACCGATCGAATCGTAGAACAGGCCATAGACCAGGCTCGAGAGCGCGAAGCCCAGCCCCCAGGAGCCCTGCAGGACGCCGCTCATGAATCCGCGCGAACGCGCAGGCCAGGTCTCCATGGCAAGCGCCGCGCCGGCCGGCCATTCCGCTCCCATGCCGATGCCCAGCAGCGTGCGGAAGACGAGCAGAAACCAGAAGGTCGGCGCAAACCCGGCGATGAAATTGCACACCGAGTACCACGCGATCGAGATCATCAGAGGCGTCTTACGCCCGATTCGATCGGCCAGCCACCCGGAGGCAACTGCGCCCACAAGACGCATCCACAACGTTAGGGTGAAGACGATGGCCACCGCCGTCAGCGGGACACCGAACTCCTTCGCGATCGGCACCATGATCAGCAAGAAAATGGTGAAGTCGAAGGCGTCCAGCGTCCAGCCCAGCCACGCTGCCCACCAGGCTAACCATTGATCCTTGGTTGGCTCTTTCCACCAAGGAATGGTCTTCGCAGTCCCAATCTCGGTCGTCGCCATGGCCTCCTCCCAGAGGGCTCCTTTGCGGAGCGCGAAAACCACTCTAGGCCTTTCTGGCGAAAATGTCTTTGGTATTTTCGGGTTGCGGGGGGGCGCTTACAAGAGACTTACGCGCGTGCCAAGCACGGCCTGGCGCCTTGTGCGCCACGCAAGGCACCTGACTCTCTCCGCGGGACTATCCGTGCGCGAGTGACAGGAGGCTAAGCCCGGTCGCCGACAGAGCGATGAGCACGGCCACGAACAGCAGGCCGGTACCCGACGCGTAAGCGGACGAGTTGGCGTCCTCGAGGTCGCCGTCGGACAGCGCGCTGCGCGCTGGACGGTTGACGTCGTCTTTCATTTTTCCTCCCTGCACACACTACCTGTCGCGGCCGCCGCGTGTCTCCCGCGGTGGTGCCGCGCTTCACCCTAGAGTCGAAACAGATGTGGCAAGAGCTGCGCGAGGCACGCAATCACCAGCACCGGCAGCCCGACGCTGACCAGGATGAACTTGATCTCCTTCCACTCCACCCACTCGGTGCCCCCGTGTGGTCCGGGGTCGACCGATCGCCCTGCTATTTTGACCCAACCCGATCTGTGAGGGATAGCTCTCATGTCCCTCCTCCATCGATCCAATCCGCGGCACGCGGCGTGCACCGCACATCATGGTGTAGCGCAATCGCTGTACCACGCAGAAAATTCAATGACTTCCAGACCAGACGGCGACAAACTGTAAGCGCCGCCGACAGAAGATGTCGGCGTCAGGCGGGACCGATCGCTCGGAGAATGCGCAAAGCTGCGCACGCCGCTCCGTAGCCGTTGTCGATGTTCATCACACTCAACCCCGGCGCGCAGCTCGAGAGCATGGCGCGCAGAGCGGACTCGCCGCCGCTGGCGACGCCATAGCCCACGGAGGTCGGCACTCCGATGACGACGCTCGACACCAGACCGCCGACCACCGTCGGGAGGGCCGCATCCATTCCGGCGACGGCGATCACGACCGGCATGCGGCGGATCTCGTCGATGCGTTCGAGCAGGCGCCATAAGCCCGCCACGCCGACATCCGTGATCTCGAGGTTCGCCTGCCCGTAGTAGCGCAGCGTACGGGCCGCTTCGCGGCTGACGTAGACATCCGAGGTTCCGGCTGCGATCACGGCGACACGCGCCGGGCCGGCCAAGGCGTGCGGGGCACCGAAATAACCGGTGCGCGAGAGCGGCTCGTAGTCGATGCGTGCGCGATGTGCCTGCGGCAGCTCATTGAGCTGAGTGTCGGAGAGGCGTGTGAGCAGCAGGCGCAGATCGCCCTGCGCAGCCTGATCCAGGATCTGAGTGAGATGGGCCGCGCTCTTCGGGGCACACAAAATCGCCTCGTCAAAACCGAGGCGCTCGTGCCGCTCGAGATCGAGTTTGATGTCCTGCTTCATGGTGATCGTCGAGGATTTTCGGGTGCGTCATTCCGGCCGCGTGCTACGCGAGCCGGAATCCAGGCGATTCAATGACAACTCTGGATCCCGGCTTGCGCCACGATGACGATCCAGATCAGCGCTAGGTGCCGGGCCGTTTGAAATGCAGGAAGGCGCTGCCCACGCGATAGCGCTCGAACGATACTGGGTAGACGAAGTCCCGGCGCCCGAAAAGCGTCTGCACGCGTTGCGTCAGCGCGGCGCGCCGCTCGTCGGGCAACGCGGCCAGGCAGGCTTCATCCAACTCGATCACGACGCCGCCAGCACGTACCCGGCAGCGCACGGTCTTCGGTTTGAGCTCACGCTCGAGCAGGCGCTCACTCTCGTGCACGCACTCGAGCATCATGGCATCGATGGCGATGCCGGTCTCAATGCGGCTCGACAGGCACGGGGAAGCGGCCAGTTCGGCGAGCTCACCGAGTCCGATGTGGCGCGCAATGGCACGCACACCCCGCTTGTCGATGCGCGCCTCCACGAACGGATGGCGAACACCGTGCTCCTTGGCCGCGATCAATCCGGGCCTGTATTCGCCGAGGTCGTCCAGATTGGTGCCCGACACGACCTGCGCCGCCGTGTGCTGCCCAATCCCCCCATAGAGGTTCGTCTTGCAGTAGAAGCACCGGTCCAGCGGGTTGCGCATATAGTCGTGGTCGCCAAACTCGCCCGCATCCAACACGGTCAGGCGCCAGCCCTCACGCGCAGCCACCTGCCGCGTGCGCTCGGTTGCTTCGGCCGGGACGGCGGGCGAAACCGCGTGATACATCGAAGCCCGGCCGGCCAGCACGCGGTGCGCCGCGGCGGCCAGCGTAACGCTGTCGACCCCGCCGCTCACAGCCACTGCCACCTCGCCGATGCTACGCAGCACGCCGTCCAATGCTGCAAGCTGAATCGAGGCCGGCTGCAACGGGGCGTTCATTCGTTCTCCGTGCCGAGGCCCGCTCGCTCGGCAGCCTGGCGCGTGCTGTCGCGCTCGGCGCGCCCACCTTTGACCGACAACAGGTCATCGCTTTCGACCTTCGCGGTCGGCGCACCGGGGCGTTGGGCGATTTTCACCCTAACGCTGCGCCCGTCGACGTCGACCTTCGCCTGGCTCCGCTCCAGAACGCGGCGCTCCACGAGCTGCCAGCGCAATCCGAGAGTTGCGGTCTCGCTGAAACAGGCCTCGGACACACCGTTGAGGTCCTCCGGCTCGGCAAGGATCTGGATGTGGGTGGTGATCCGGCCTTTCTTTCCGAACGCGGGCACCTGCAGGACATCGAGCACTGCTGGATGCGCTCGCAGACGGTCGAGCGCAATAGCCAGATCCTCCGGGGTCTGATCATCGATCTCGAACGCGATATGGGCGACCCGGTCCGAACCCGCGGGCTCGGCTGCGTCCTCAGATACCAGAACGCGCAGCACGTTGCTCAAACCCTGAAACGTGCGTGTGCCAAAGCCGGTGCCGGTCCGCAGCAGCCGGCGCGGCTCCCATCTATGCTGCGCAGCATTGCCTGGCGCAGCGTCGAGATGTTTGAGAATGGCTGCACCAGTGGGCGTCACTCGTTCCCCGGGCAATCCATCGTCGATCAGCTCGAAACCTCGCAGCAGGAGCGCGGTGGCAGGCGTTGGTACGGGCAGCCAGCCGTGGTCGGTTTTCACTCGACCCGAACCTTGCGGCAACGCGCTCACACTCCAGGTGGATGGCTCCAGCGCGTCGACGAGGAAAGCCGCGCCCACCATGTCCGCGATGGAATCCCACCCGCCCAGCTCATGGAAGCTCACTTCCTCCGCCGGCATGCCATGGACTTTGCCCTCGACCTCGGCGAGAAGCGTGAAGATATGAACGGCGCGCCGCTTGACGCCCGCCCCCAACGTCGAGCGCTCGAGTCGTGCGCGGATCTCGCGGAACGGCGTGTGACGATGCCGTTCCTCTTGCAGCGCGAGCCCCCGGTCGTGCGGGCGGTAGGGCGCGCCTTCGACCAGGAATCGCAGGCCTGTCAGCACCTCGTCCCGGTGCTCTACTGCGCGGCAGCTGATGTCTTCCGGCAGCCCTGCAGCACGAATCGCCAGGAGCATCCCGTCGCGCAGATCCGGAAACGCGTCCAGCATGGCGGCGATGAACATATCGCCTGCCACGCCGCCGACTGCATCGAGGTGGAGGTGCACTGGCTACCTTCTCTATTACGATGAAGCCCCTCTCCCACCGGGAGAGGGGATGGTGAGGGTGCTGGGTGAGGGTGGCTCGTCAGGCGTGCACGGTCTCCTGATGCTTGCCCAGCATCGGATACAGCGTGCCTTTGCCATCGAACTTGAGCGCTTCGGGCTGGCCCACCACCTCGAACTGTGATGGATTGGCGCGCACCTCTTTCATCAGCGGCTCGGAAACATGGATGTCCACGAGTTCCAGCGTGTTCCGGATGCGCACGATCCTGCAGTCCTGCGGCTTCACCCGCACCACCGTCTTCACCGCCAGCCGGATCGCTTCCTCGTCGGTGTTCATGATCATGGGGATCACGGCGCCGTCCAGGTAGGTCGAAGCGATCACGTTGGCGTAGGTGATGGGAATGTCCATCTCCTTGTACAGCCTCATCGTGATGACGTCGGCGTAGCCGATGCCGCAGGCGTTGCCATGCGTTTCCGGCGT
>DASPUW010000482.1:0-8259 GCA_035622675.1 Burkholderiales bacterium
CGCCGCTCGAGCGCCCTTCGCGTCAGGGCGGACAGAGCCGGCCAGGCTGATCCCGCAGCCGTCGGCGGATGGCCAGGACCGGGGCGGCGAAGATGAGGAGCGCGTTGCGACGCCGCCTGATGCTCGCGCTATGCCTCGCCCTGCTCCCGCCGAGCGTCTGCGCGGACCCCCAGGTGATGGAAGTGATCACGCTGGGCTACCGGCAAGCCGACGACGTGATTCCACTCCTGCGGCCTCTGCTCGCACCGGGCGGAGCGCTGACCGGCGCCAGCAACCAGCTGATCGTTCGGACCACGCCCGCCAACCTGGCGGAGCTGAAAAAGGTGCTGGCAGTCATGGACTCGAGACCGAAACAGCTCATGGTGTCGGTGCGTCAGGCAGCCGCAGCCGATGTGTCGAGGAACTCGGCATCGTTGTCTGGAAACGTGAGCGCCGGCGCGAATGCGCAAATCACCGTGCCTCGGCCACCGGGTACCCAGCGGGATCCGGCGGTGGCGGTGCAGAGCGGGAACTCGCACATCGAGGCTCGCGGCATCGGCAGCAGCGCGACGCAGGAGGCCGGTGTGACGCAGACGCTCCAGGTCCTCGAGGGCAACAGCGCGTTCATCCGCACCGGTCAGACGGTCCCCGTCGTGGGCGCACAGGTGCGCGGCGGCGGCCAGGTCGCGCAGAACACTCAGTTCGTGGAGGCGGGCAGCGGGTTCTACGTGACCCCGCGCGTGAACGGAGACCGCGTGACGCTCGAGATCAGCACGCAACGCGACCGCGTGCGCAACCCCAATACAGGGACAGTCGACCTCCAGCGGGTCGACACCATCGTGTCGGGGCGCCTCGGTGAGTGGATCGAAATCGGGGGATCGACCTCCGAGGTGGCGCGGACTCGCACCGACCCGCTTGCCCGCGCCAGCAGCGCCGCGCGAGATCAGCGCGGCGTGATGTTGAAGGTCGACGAGATCAAGTGAAGGACTTTTCGCCCCCCTCCGGCCCGTAGAACACCACCCACAGCGTCAGATCGTCGCTGAAATCTTCGAAGCGGTGCACGACGCCGGCAGGGACGAAGAGCACATCGCCCTGACCGAAGGGGTGACGCACGGTGCCGTTGACGAACCACCCCTTTCCCTGTGCCACGACGTAGATTTCATCGCGCGTGTGAGGCTGCTGCGGATCGGTGCGATGCGGGGCGAACAGCTTGAGCAGCAGGCTGCCATGCTCATACACCGCCGCGGAGCGGGGAGTCGTCCCGACTGATGGCAATAGCGCAGCAGTGCGCGCCAACGCCCAGCGCCGGGGCGCCGCGGTGTCGGGCAGGTGATTGTGTTCGAACTCGCGCATGAACCCTCCAAACGATTCTTAATGACGGCCGTTCAAGGCCTCCCAGCGGAAACAGCCGACGACGTGGTCGTTGACTATCCCGACGGCCTGCATGAAGGCATAGCAGATGGTGCTGCCGACGAATTTGAAGCCGAGCGCCTTCAGATCCTTACTCAACGCGTCGGACACCGGCGTCGAGGCCGGCACCTGGGACGCCGCCTTCCAGGCGTTGCGTATCGCCTTGCCCGAGACGAAGCCCCACACATACGCGTCGAAGGTGCCGAATGCGGCCTGCACGTCGAGGAAGGCGCGCGCGTTCAGGACCGCCGACTCGATTTTGAGCCGGTTGCGCACGATCCCAGGGTCGGCAAGCAGGGCGCGCATCCGCCGCGCGTCGAAACGCGCGACACGGAGGGGGTCGAAGCCGTCGAAGGCCTTCCGGTACCCCTCCCGCTTCTTGAGGATGGTGGACCAGCTGAGGCCCGCCTGCGCGCCCTCCAGGATCAGGAACTCGAACAGCCGCCGGTCGTCGTGGACCGGGACCCCCCATTCGGCATCGTGGTAAGCGCTTTCCAGCGGGCCCGAATCGGCCCACCCGCAGCGTTTCGTCAAGCTCAGGTCCTCACGTAGGCCGACAGCCTGCAGCGCCCCATTCCGAGGCGGTCGCCCTGGCCGCTAAATGTTGCCGCGCGCGATCCGATAAACAGGGCTCGACTCGCTCCGCCGCCTAGCAGCGGCAGAGGCGGTTCAGCTGGCCCGCAACAGGCCAGTCTTCCCGGACGGCGTTCATGCAAAAGGATAACAGGCAACGCCCAGAGCCTGGCCGCCTCAGGCGCAGAGTCTTCTCCCTCGGCTTGAGCATCCTGTTCGCCGCCATCGCGCTGACCCTGGTGGTCGCCATGACCTGGTCGATCTGGCGTCAGCGCGAGCAAACCCTGCAGCAGGCAGGCCGCGACGGGCTCAACCTGGCGTGGACGCTCGGCGAGCGTGTAGATCGAGCGTTCGGGGCCGCCGACCGGCTTCTCAGGCAGCTCGGGGGCGAAGGACGAGTCCGCGCCGCGGGAATGGTGGGCTCGGGCGCCCCGCAAATCCTGATCGAGCCCGAGCTGTACAGCGTCGAGTTCTACGATGCGTATGGCCGTGCGCTTCCCTCGACCCATGAGGCGGAGAGCGGGGTACGCTCGGTGGAGACGCGGGATTTCTTCGTCGCCCTGCGCGCCCATCCCGAGCTGCCAAGCTTCATCGGCCTGCCTGAGCAGCGCAACGGCACCTGGCTGATTCCAGTGGCGCGCCCCGTGAGCGTCGCCGACGGCAGCTTCGGCGGCGTTCGGGTCGCGACCATCGACGTGCGGCATCTCCGCGACGCCCTTCAACGGCTCGAACTGGATCCTCGCACGGTCCTGTGCGTCGCCCGCATCGATGGCCGCATTCTCTTCCGCCACCCTTACCTCGAGCGCGCGTTCGGCGCGGACACGTCTGCGACACCGGTGCACCAGGCCAAGACTGGCGTGAACGGCGTGGCGCGGGCGTTCAGTGCGCTGGATGGCGTCGAACGCCTGTATGCGTACACGCGCCTCGCCTCCTTCCCGATCACGGTGACCGTAGGGGTACCAGTCGACAGCGCACTGGCTGGGTGGCGCGGGGAAGCGTTCAAGAAAGCCGCCTTCACGACCGCGGCGCTCTTGTTCACCGCCCTGCTGTTCGGGCTGCTGCTGCGCCAGCTTTCCCGGATCGAGCGCAGCGAGGCGCGTTTCCAGGCGATCTTCCGCAACAGCCCGGTGGCCACCGCCATCTTTACGCTCGACGAAGGCGTGCTGCTGGACGGGAACCAGGCTTTCTTCGACTTGTTCGGCCAGACGCGCGACTCGGTTCTGGGCAAGTCGTCCGTGGACATCGGGCTCTGGCCAAGCGCAGAGCACCGCGCGCTAGGGCTGCGGGAGGTGATGGAGCGCGGCACCGTACGCCAGCGTGAGGCGCCTTTTCGCCGCGCCTCGGGGGAATTGGGCTTCGGCCTGTTCTCGGCGCAGGTGGTCGAGACCGATGGGCACAAGCGCGTGCTGCTGATGATCCAGGACATCACCGAGCGGCGTGCCGCACACGCGCAGGTCGAGCGCATGTCGGAGCGCCTCGTGCTCGCAACCCAGTCGGCCAATCTCGGCATCTGGGACTGGGACGTTCAGCGCAACGTGCTCGACTGGGACCAGGCGATGTGCCGCATCTACGGGATGGAGGCGGCGAGCTGCAGCTTCGACGCGTGGGCCTCTGCCTTGCACGCCGACGATCGCACAAAGGCGCTGGCCGATATCGATCGCACGGTGCAGACCGGCGAAACCTACGACACCGAGTTCCGCATCCGGCGCCCGGACGGCGAGGTGCGCCACGTCCAGGCGTATGGTCGCGCGCAGAAGGACAGTGCGGGCCGGGTGGTCCGGATCACGGGCATCAACCTGGATGTCACGGAGCAGCGGCGCGCCGAGGAGAGCGTGCGGCGCAGCCAGGCGTTGTTCTCGGCAACGGTCAACACGACGGACGATGGCATCGCCGCCGTCGACCGCGACCTGCGGATCACCATGGTGAACGACGCGCTGCGCGGTGCGTTCCAGCGGTACCTCGGAATCGAGCTTACCGTTGGGATGGACGCGGTCTGCCTGGCCTCGCCCGAGCGCCATGAAAAGGTGCGCCGCATCCTCACGCGAGTGTTGAGGGGCGAGCGGCAGCGGGCGGAAAGCGTGTTCCGAGCGCCGAGCGGAGAAGTTCGCTACCTGGATGAGCGCTACAACCCGATATTTGACGCCGAAGGCCGCGTGACGGGGGCCTCGGTGTTCGTGCGCGACGTGACGGTGCGCCGTCACGCCGAGCAGACCGTCCAGGCCATCGTCAAGGGAACCTCCGCAGCCCTCGGCGAGCAGTTTTTCCGTTCTCTCGTCGTCGAGCTCGCAGCAGCGCTCAACACGCGCTACGCCCTGGTGGGCGAGCTGATCGGGGGGAGCCCCGAGCGCATCAAGACCGTCGCCGTGTGCGCCGACGGGCAGATCGTCGACAACTTCGACTTCCTGCCTGAAACCCCGCCTGGCGATCTGCTGGCAACCGATCCGTCCTTCTCGCTGCGCGACCTGCAGGAAGGCGTGGCATCGAAGCCTCTGCAGGAGCGTATGAACGTGCAGAGCTATCTCGGCGTGCCGCTGACTGCTGCATCGGGCCGCGCGTTAGGGGTGCTGGCGGTGATGCACGACAAGCCGCTGCGCCGCTCGGGCGAAGGACAGATCATCTTGAACATCTTTGCCGCCCGGGCCGGCGCCGAGCTCGAACGGCTGCAGGCGGAGAGCGAGCGGCGGCGCACGCAGGAGGGCCTGCGTCTCGCGCAGCAGATCGGCAACGTCGGCAGCTGGGAGCTCGATCTCGTCGACGGGACGCTGTCGTGGTCGGAGCAGATGTATCGCATCACGGGCCAGGACGCGCAGCGCTTTGCGCTCGAGCGCGAGAGCTGGTTCGGGCTGGTGCAGCCCGACGACCGCCCGCGGCTGCTGGCCACCATCGAAGATGCCGTGGCCGGCCGGCGAGCCTACACGATCGATCACCCGATCCAGCTTCCGGACGGATCGTTGCGCTACGTCCATGAACGCGCCGAGGTGGTGCGCGACGCCGAAGGCCGGCCCGTGCGCCTGGTCGGCACCATGCAGGACATCACCGAGCGCAAGCAGGCCGAGGAAGCTCTGCGCCGCAGCGAACGGCGATTCCGGCATCTGGTCGAGAGCACCGAGGTGGTACCGTGGTCGGCCGAGCCGGGAACGCTGCGCTTCACCTATGTCGGGCCGCAAGCGGTGAAAGTCCTGGGTTACGCGCTCGAGCAGTGGTACGAGGACGGGTTCTGGGTGAAGCACATGCATCCCGACGACCGCGGCTGGGTGCTGCGCAAAGCACAGCTCGCGCTGGAGCAGGGGCGCGACACCGAGCTCGAGTATCGGATGTTCACGGCAGGCGGTCGCACCGTCTGGCTGCGACACATCTTCAGCGTCGTGGCCGACGACGGCGGTCAGGCCTCGCTGCAGGGATTCCTGTTCGACATCACCAACCGCAAACGCGCGGAGGACCAGCTGCGCCTGGCGGGCGAGGTGTTCCAGAGCAGCGGCGAGGCGATCGTCATCACGGACGCCGCGATGCGCATCGTGTCGGTCAACCCCGCTTTCAGCACTGTGACGGGCTACAGCGCGGACGAAGCGGTGGGTCAGACCCCGTACAGCCTGAGCACCGGCATCCGCAGCCAGGAGCGCGACGGCGAGATCTGGGCCCGGGTATGGGAGGACGGCTACTGGCAGGGCGAAGTGTGGGACCGGCGGCGCAACGGCGACGTCTATCCCAAATGGCTGACCGTGAGCGTGGTGCGCGACGCGAACGGGCGCCCGGTCAACTACATCGAGATCTTCTCCGATGTGTCCGAGCGCAAGGAGCGCGAGGAGCGCGTACAGCACCTCGCGCATCACGACTTCCTGACCGATCTGCCGAACCGAGTGCTGCTCAACGACCGCACCACGCAGGCCATCTCGCTCGCGGAGCGCAACGGCTCGCAGGTCGCCGTGATGTTCCTCGACCTGGACCGCTTCAAGAACGTGAACGACTCGCTCGGTCACACGATCGGCGACAAGCTGCTGCAGGAGGTGGCCCGCCGTCTGCGCAGCAGCATGCGCGCGAGCGACACCGTCAGTCGCCTCGGGGGTGACGAGTTCGTGATCCTGATCCCGGATATGGCAGACGCCGCCGACGTCGCACGTACCGCGCAGAAGGTGCTGGACGCCGTCTCGCAGCCCTACTCGATCGACGGGCACGAGCTGGTGACGACACCGAGCGTCGGCATCAGTGTCTACCCGAACGACGGCCGCGACGTCGAGACGCTCCTGAAGAACGCCGACGCGGCCATGTATCACGCCAAGGAATCCGGCCGCAACAACTATCAATTCTTCACGCAGGACATGAATACGCGGGCCCTGGAGCGCCTGTCCCTCGAGCGCAGCCTGCGGCGCGCCGTCGAGCGCGGAGAGCTGCGCCTGCACTACCAGCCGCAGTACGACGTACGCAGTGGCGAGATCGTGGGCGTCGAAGCGCTCATCCGCTGGGAACACCCCGATCTGGGCCTCATCCCGCCCGGCAAATTCATGGTGTTCGCCGAGGATACCGGGTTGATACTTCCCGTCGGCGAATGGGTGCTCCGCGAGGCGTGCCGGCAGAACCGCGCGTGGCAGGTACAAGGCCTGCCGCCGGTGCGGGTCGCCGTCAATATCTCGGCGCTGCAGTTCCGCAATTCGGGCTTCGCGCTCAGGGTGCAGGCCGCACTCAAAGATGCTGGCCTCGACTCGCGCTGGCTCGGGCTGGAAGTGACGGAGAGCGTGCTCATGCAGGAACAGGACGCGGACCGCGTCACCGACTCGCTAGAGCAACTCAAGTCTCTGGGCCTCGAGCTCGCCATCGACGACTTCGGCACCGGCTACTCGTCGCTCTCCTACCTCAAGCGCTTCCCCATCGACAAACTCAAGATCGACCAGTCCTTCGTGCGCGACATCACTTCGGACAAAGACGATGCCGCCATCACGAGCGCCATCATCGGCCTCACGCGCAACCTCGGGATGCGCACCATCGCGGAAGGAGTGGAAACGCGTGAGCAGCTCGAGTTCCTGCAGGAGCACGGCTGCGACGAAGCGCAGGGGTTCCTGTTCAGCCGCCCGCTCTCGCCGGAGGAGTGCACCGCCGTGTTGACCAGCACGACGGCCGGCCTCAGGCTGCGCCTGGCCTGAGGATCGTTTCCCTCCCCCGTTTACGGGGGAGGGCTAGGGTGGGGGAAACCTACTTACGGAAAATCCAAACAATCAGCGAAATCACCACCGAAATGATCAGCCCCGTGGTGAGCGGAAAGTAGAAGCTGAAGCCGTCCTTCTCATATCGGATATCACCCGGCAGCCGGCCGAAACCCAGCTTCCGCAGCCAGGGCCACAGCACGCCGGCCACGATGAGCACGATCCCCAGCACGATGAGAAAGCGGCGCACGGGCAGGCGGTTTTTTCAAGGCAGATGACACACCGCTTCGACGTTGTTTCCGTCCGGGTCGAACACGAAAGCACCGTAGTAGTTGGGGTGATAGTGGGGCCGCAAGCCAGGCGCTCCGTTGTTTCGCGCGCCGGCGGCGAGCGCCGCGCGATGGAACGCGTCCACAGTCGGCCGGTCCGCGCTCGCGAACGCGACGTGCAGGGGCGGGCTGGTTGCCTTGCCCTGCGCGATCCAGAAATCGGGTTTGCCGTCTTTGCCGAAGCCACCCGCTTCGCCGAACTCCATCAACAGCGCGTAACCGAGCGGCTGCAGCGCCGAGAGGTAGAACTGTTTGCTCCTCTTATAGTCGCTCACCTGCAGCGTGATGTGATCCAGCATGTCGGTCTCCTGAGGTGTTTCAGTTTGCTGCGATCGCCGGTTCGTCGATGCTGATTGCCGCCTTCTGGGCCCCTACGCGCTTTCCTCCGGCTGCCGCTGACTCGACGGGCTGCGCTGTTGTGCTCGCCCAGCCAGCGCATTCACCGAGTAGAGCTGGGTAATGATGAAGCTGTAGGCTACCAGCCCGAACGCGCCGGGCGTGTTCGACGGCCAGGCGCTCGCTTCAGTCTTGGGCAGGTAGTCGAGCATCTGGAGCGATGCGTTGAGCACGAACAGACCCACGCCCATTAGCATCAAGGCGTGGCACGCATGTCGCATCCAGCGCGGGCAGCCGCTGAAGCGCATCAGCTCGAACTCGCGCGGCGGCGCGTCGTAGGTGACCTGCAGATAGCGCAGCACGAACGCTGCGCCGACCGGAACGAGGGCCACCAGGGTCCAGTTCGTGACGATCGCCGCGAAGCCGCCCAAAGGCGTTGGCAGGTTAGCGAGTCCCCAGATCGCAAGCGCGCCGCTCACGGCAAGCCCGGCGAGGCT
>DASPUW010000483.1:0-3371 GCA_035622675.1 Burkholderiales bacterium
ATCGCGATCGCAGCGAAGGAAGCCTCGCTGCCGATGATGATCCCGATCATCCTGCTGGGCGGGATCCTGACCGGCTGGTTCACGCCGACGGAAGCCGGGGTTGTCGCCGCGATCTGGATCATCGCCGTCATCATCCCGATCCTGAACCGCAAGCATCTGGCGATGCTGCCTTACGATTTCTGCATGGCCGGATTGATCTTCTCCCTCCCGCTGATCACGATCGGCGCCGCCAATGCCTTCGGGTGGATGCTGGCCTATCTGCGGGGCGCGATCGTCATTGCCGACTGGATTACGTCGATTGCCGGAAATGATCCCCATCTGATCATGCTGCTGCTCGTGCTGTTGTTCACCATCATCGGGGATTTCATCGAGCCGGTGCCGACGATCATCATCTTCATGCCTCTCGTGATGGCGCTGACCCAGGCCGGAGACATCAACTCGGTGCACATGGGTGTGGTCCTGATCGCCACGCTGGCGTTCGGACTGATCACGCCGCCCTATGGACTGGTGCTGCTGATGGCATCGAAGTTCGTCGGCGTTCGGTTTTCCGAGGCGTTGCGGGCGGCGTTGCCGATCTACGTCGTGTTCCTGGGAACGATCACTTTCACGATCTATTTCCCGTCGATCGTGCTGTGGCTCCCGAAGCAGGTCATCCCGGAATCGGTTGGCTGCTTCAAGTCGCCGAGCGGCGGGGGATATATCTGCCCTAAGTAGGCCAGCCCCTGAGCGGGATCCGACGCAGCGAGTGAGGCAGGTGTTGCTCTGCTCAACTGGGGCATTCCAGCTGCGCGTCGGTTCATTGCCCAAGCGTAACGTCGAGCCGGTCTCGCTCGATGCGGTAAAACTTACGACAGCCGCTTCTACTTTCCAGCCGCTGCCCGCGCCCGTGCGATGCGCTCCTGCGACATCGGATGCGTTGAAAGGAATGCAAGGTCCTCCTCGTCTTCCTTCCCGTCATCTCTGTGGCGCGACAGGCGCTCCATGACGCTCGCGAAAGCGAGCGGCGATATCCCGTTGCGCCTGAGCAGGGCGAACGCATATTCGTCCGCCTCGGCCTCGAACTCGCGCGAGTACTTCATCTGCACCAGCAGGGCGGGCAGGCCGGCCACAGCGGCGCTGAGGGACGATGCGTCGGAGGTCACTGCAGCGGCGACGGCGGCCGTTGCAGAATCCTGGAGCAGGTGGCGCATGCTGTGCCGCAGCTCGACGTGGCCGATTTCATGCGCCAGCACTGCGGGCGCCTCGTCGGGCGTTTCCGTCAGCTTGACCATCTGGTCGGTGATGACGATCGTGCCGCCCGGCAAGGCGAGTGCATTGGGGCCAAGGCGGGGCGCATCGCGCAAAGCCAGCGAATAGCTGGCCTCCAGAGGCAGGCCCCGCGTGAGACGCCCGAAGCCTTCGCTCAGGCGGCTCTGGGTCTCAACGTCGAGTCGGGTGGAGTTGAAAAAGTGCTTGCTGTCCAGCCAGCCTAGGGCTTTGCTCCCCAGCTTCGCCTCGGAGTGGATCGGAATGTGGGCGACCAGGCGCTCGGCGGCAACGGGTAGCCAGACCATGTAGCCGTAGGCCAGCAGCCCTACCGTTACGAGCACAGACGCGATGGCAATGATCCATCGCTGCTCGAGCCACGCGGAGATTCGTTCGGCAGGCACCTCCAGCGGCAACCGATCGAGCAGAGGTGTGTCGGCGCACTGGAACTGGCCGTTATCGGGTAATCGGATGAATCGGTCCGCCCCCACTACGCGGGGCGACACGCGGAGGTTCGCCAGCGGGTAATGGTCGGACACGCACTCACCGATCAGCGCCACCTCGCGCCCGGTCACGATCATGGTGGCGCGTGAGCCGACCGGCATCCGTCCGTCGTAGTACAGCCCGTTCATTGTCGCCGCTGACGCGCTCATAAGGAAAGATCGAGGTCGAAGAACTCGCTCATCTCCGCGCCCGCAGCGCTTACCGTGTCCTGTTGCGCGCCCTGAAACCGGTCCAGCGTTCCCTGCAGGATGACGTGCACGTTGTCCACGCGGTACCTCAACGTGCGGATCACGGCCCACGGCGTCAGCAGCCCAGCCGACGCAATGATGCCGAGCGCATTGGTCAAGTACAGTCTGGCCAGGCCCCGCGCACGCAGGGTGGATTGGAAGCGCAACGGACCGAGCTCGGAATGATTCCACACCAGGTTGGCGGTGTTGGCTCGCACATACGCAAACGCAAAAACGTAACCCACGTACACGGGCATCGGAGCAACGAGCAGAGCATGCTTCCCGCCATTCTTCAGTGCGAAAATGAGCGCCCCTGCGCTCAGCCCGGCTGCGAACAGGATGAGGCCGGAGACCAGGTATACGCGGAAGAACTGCCGGCCCGTGGCGCCGAACTGCGCGCTTTGTCCGCCGAACGTCGTGCGCGTGACGATGAAGTGTCGCAATCGTCTCATCCACCAGGGAAACAGCAAGCCGCAAACGGCAAAGGCCGCGCCGCCGAGCGCCGGGTTGCCCCACCAGCTGAAGATGGCACCCACCACGATAACCGGAATGAGGCCGAGCCAGTAAATGGTCCGCATCGCGGCGAGATAGTCGCCGTCGAAGCGGAACGTCATGTTCCGGAAGGCCGAGTAGCGCGCATTGAAAGCGGCCGAGCGCACCAGCACCCAGGGAGCGAGCACCAGTCCGGCGACGAGGACGAACGGCAGGATGTCGGTGAAGAAATGGGTCGCCGCGTAGTAGACGATGAACAGGGCGGCGGCGATCAGACGCCCTCTGAGGATCGGAAGCGGCTGGGCCAGGTACTGAAAGGGCGTGCCGTCGAGCAAGGTGTGCGAGTAGAAGTAGCGCTTCTTGCGCACTTTCGCCCAGGCCGAGAAGATGCCGGCCGTGAGCAGAGTCAGGCAGAGGTTGACCGACCAGATGCGAAAATAGTCGCGCGCGGAGCCGTGAAACTCCAGCTAGAGCTCCGGCTGCTGCGCGGGTGCAGTCTCGTGAGCTGCCTCGCTCATACTCCGACGTCGGGTTGATGCCTCTGGATGCGCTACGAAGGGTGCGCAAGGCGCAGGCGGATGTCATGCCCGGCGCTCGCGGGGTTCGAGCGGTGAGTGGAAGCAACAGATATGCCTCGGCTAAGCTGCTTTCCGTGCAGCGGCGTCGCCCAGGCCCGCCTTGACCTTCACCGTCGATGTCGGGGAAACTTGACCGTATGCCCTCGATTCTTCCCCTCGGCCGCTTCGCCTTGCTCGCAGCTGTAATGGTTGTCAGTGCCTGCGCGAACATCTCCCACGACCGCGACGACGCCATCCACATCCCGCCGGGTGCCACCGTGGCATTCGGCGGCGATTCTTATGAGGGAAGCGGGAATCTCGATCCGGCGGTGCCGAACGACATCGT
>DASPUW010000484.1:0-2138 GCA_035622675.1 Burkholderiales bacterium
ATTCGAAGCGCCCGCAGCGTCGCTCCTGCGCAATGCGCGCCACGTGTAGCAGCAGCGCGCGCCCGTACCCCTTGCCGCGGAATTGTGCCTTCACGTAGATATCCTCGAGCCACAGCCCGCGCGCTCCGAGGAATGTGGAGAAGTTATGGCAGAACACCGCGAATGCCACCGGCGCATCGTGCGCGAACGCGAGGAGCACTTCCGCACCGGGATGCGGGCCAAACAGCGCTTCCGTCAAGACCGCCTCGGTTGCCGTCACCAGATTGCTGAGACGTTCATACGCTGCCAGCTCACGCACGAACTCAAGGATTAGACCGACATCCGAAGGACGTGCAGGGCGAATGCTGAGATCATCGGGCTTTGCGCTCACTGCGCTTCCTCCTTGCGTTCCCGCTGGTTACAGGGGCGGCTTGCTTTCGGCGCCGCGCCTCTCGCGGCGCGCGGCCTGCGGTTTGCACGAGTTCGGCGCCGGCCGGCGGCAGCGGTCGCCCCTGCGCCTCGGCCTCGATCCACTGCACGAACTGCCCCACCTCCGGCCGTCCGCGCGCGAACGCCGCCTGCACCACCCAATAGCCGCGGTCGGTGCCGGCGCGGGCGAGCAGTGGTACGACGAGGCTGCCGTCGTGCAGCAGGTCATGCACCAGCGGAGATCGCCCCAGCGCGATGCCCTGACCGGCCAGCGCAGCGCGTACCACCTGGTCGTAGTAGTTGAAAGCCAGGGAGCCGGCGGGTTTCAATCCGGGCACGCCGGCGGCCTCCAGCCAGTTGCTCCAGGATAGCCAGGGCGAGGGGTTGTTCTGATCATCGAGGTGCAGCAGCACGTGATGGCGTAAATCGCTTGGCTCCTTTAGCTGCTGTCCCGCGACGTCAAGCAGCGCAGGGGAGCACACCGGCAGCAGTTCCTCGTCGAACAGCCATGCCGCTCCCTTGGGTGCCGCGTGAGGCGGGCAGTAGCGGATCGACACGTCGATGCGCTCGCGGTCCAGGTTCAGGACCCGATCGCTGGCGGCGATGCGCACCTCGACCTCCGGATACGATTTCTGGAAGCTACCCAGCCGCGGTACCAGCCACAGGGCGCAAAATCCCATAGTGGAGGTTACCGTCACCACAGACGGGCCACTGCGCTGCGACAACCCTTCCATTGCGTCGCTCACTTGGCGCAGCGCGCTGGCCACGGCGCGGTAGAGCCGCTCGCCCTGCTGCGTGAGGCGCAGCCCCTTCGGCTGACGCAGGAACAGCGACACACCCAAGCGATCCTCGAGCGCCTTGATCTGGCGGCTCACGGCCGACTGCGTGATGAACAGCTCGTCGGCGGCACGCGTGAAGTTCAGGTGTCTCGCGGCTGCCTCGAAGCCCCGCAGCAGGCCCAGCGAGGGGAGCGGATGGGCTGTATCAACCATTCCTGTGACTCATGCATCGCATTCCGAAATGTCGTTTTACCGCCTTGGGCGGGGCAGCGACAATGTCGGCTGCAATGATCTGTCGGAATGATGCACGGGTCAACGCTCCGCCAGGAGGGGTAACTGAAAGGAGATCGTTATGAGGCTGTTACTGGGGCAGTCGAAGCTCGCGCTGGAGCGCGATCAATTGGTGTCTTTACGCGGCGGTAAGGGCGTGCGCGTCGCATGCCTGACCGGTGCGTTATGGATCACGCAGGAGCATGACAAAGAGGACGTGATCTTGGGGCCGGGTCAGTCGCTGGTTGTCGATCAACCCGGTCTGACCGTGATCATGGCGCTGGGCTCGGCGACGTTGCGTGTCTGCGAGCCGCGCGGAATCGGACTGTGGTGGTCTCTTCTCGACTGGTTGCGGCCCACCGGCGGCGCCCTCAGGGCATTGACTTGACCGCTCCCAGCGGAGTCGTGGAGCCGGTGCCTTTGTACGAAGTGGCGTCGTAATTGTTTACAGTAGCACTTACATGCAACTTTCAGCTGCTTGGTGAGAGAGGATCAAGCTATTGGTTCTTCTTTGGCTTCTCGGGCTCAGGCATGGACATTGCACAATCGCTTCACAGTCTCTGCATACGGCAGGAGGAACCGTATGACGCGATTTCTTGGGCTCGTCCTATTGGGATTGGCCGTCCTTTTTCCCCTGCCGGCTTGTGCCGCGCTTCAGCAGCTGACAAATCTTTTTGTCTT
>DASPUW010000485.1:0-10283 GCA_035622675.1 Burkholderiales bacterium
CGCCAGAAGTTCGTCGCGGGGCTGCAGGCGCTGGGGGCGGATGCAGCGCAGATCGAGCATCTCGCGCTGTTTCTGGGTTATCTGCTCGGCTTCGAGACAGACGATGCGCGCGTGCGTCAGATCGATCCCGAGCACGTCGAGCGCCATATCTTCCTGGCAGTGCAGGAGATCGTTGAGCGCCGCCTGCAGCATGCGGCCGTCGTGCTCGTCGTGGAGGATCTGCACTGGGCCGATGCGGCGTCGGTCAAGCTGCTGCGATTTCTCGTCGAGCGCCTGCAGGACCGCCGCTTCATGTTGCTCGTCACGCACCGCACCGGGCACGATGTCGCCGAGCTCACGGTCTCGCGCGACCGGCAGACTGTCCTGCGGCTGAAACCGCTCTCGGCAGCCGATGGCAGCGCGCTGCTCGACGAGCTGATCCGAGCAACGGCACCGCGGCTCGGCGAAGAGCTTCGGCTTCGTATTCTCGAGCACTCCGGAGGCAATCCGCTTTTCATCGAAGAGATGGTGCGCGCACTTGCCGGCGGAGTGCTGGTGCAGGAGCGCGGGCAGTGGCTCTACCGGCCGGACAAGGCGGAAGGGGATGTCCCGCTCACGATCCATGGGCTGCTGCTCGCGCGCATCGATCGGCTCTCGGGCAGTGTGCGCCAGGTGCTGCAGGAAGCCGCCGTGCTTGGGACGGATTTCGCGGAAGCGCTGCTGCGGGAAGTGGCGAGCGATGCATCGTCGCTCGACCGCGCGCTCGCAGCGCTGGTCGATGCCGAGCTTCTGGTCGACGCCTCGATGACTTCGTCAGTGAGCACCGAGCGTCGCTACCGGTTCCGTCACGGGCTGTTTCATGAGACCGCGTATCAGAATCTGCTCGTGAGCCGGCGCAGCGAGCTGCATACTCGAGTGGGCCACGCGCTGGAGCGGCTGTGCGGGCCCGAACCCAAGCGCCTCGAAGATCTCGAAGCGCTCGGCCATCATTTCCGCTTGAGCGCCGACAAGCTGCGCGGCGCTCGCTACCTCGTTTCGGCTGGCGACGGCGCGCGCGCGATCTATGCCAACGCCGATGCCATCCGCCATTACGAGCATGCTCTCGAGATCTTCGCCACTGCCGAGGATGTGGAGGCACAGCGGCTGGCGGTGTGCGAATGCCTCGGGGACTTGCTGGCCCCGGCTGGCGAGCGCGCCGAAGGGTTGCGCCATTTATGGGCGGCGCATGCTGGATATGTCCGCGCTGGCGAGCGGCCTGCGCAGGCACGCGTGCTGCGCAAGATCGGAGCCCTGCATTGGGACGCCGGTGATCGCGCCGAGGCGACGCGTTTTTTTCGGGAGGGGCTCGCACTCACGGAAGATCAGCCCGACCGGGTAGAGCGCGCTCATTTGTACCAGGAGATGGGACAGCTCGCGTTTCGCAGCGGCGACAACGAGCAGGCCATGCACTGGGCGCAGGAGGCGCTCGCTCACGCTGAGCGCTTCGCGCGGCGAGTAGCGGTCGATGACGAGCGCCGCGACGCTGCAGCTGCTGTGTCGCTTGCGCTCAACACGCTGGGCGTGGCGTTCGCGCGCCTCAATCGCATGGAGGAAGCGGTAGATCATCTCCTGCGCAGTGTTGCGATCGCGCGCGACGCGAATCTGCTTCAGATCGAGTGCCGCGGCGTCGCCAATCTCGGCGTGCTCTACAGCACGCTCGATCCGGCGCTCGCCATCGAAACCTGCGAGCGCGGGCTGGAAACCGCGAAGCGCATTGGCGACCTCGGACTGCAGTCGCGCCTATACACCAACCTCGCGGTCGCTTACTGTGCGCTGACCAACCGATGCGATGAAGACGGCATCGGCGCGGCGCATACGGCCATCGAGCTGGACCGCCGGCTCGGTCAGCTCGATCATCTGGCGGTCCCGCTCGTGGTGCTGGGGCAGATCTACCAATGCCACGGTGATCCCGAGCTCGCGATGGGCTATTATCGCGAGGCGATGACACTGGCCGAGAGCGTCGGCGAGCCTCAGCTTCTGTTTCCTTGCTACGATGGGCTCGCGACGCTGTTTCTCGATGCGGGCGACGACACACAGGCCGAGCACTACATGCGCAAGGCGCAGGAGGTCTGTCAGCGGGCCGGCCTCGAACCCGACGACCTGACCGTCCTGCCTTTCCTCGGCTGAATGAAGGAGAGTATGAAATCATGACCACAACCCGCCGCGTGCCGCTGCAACCCGGCGATGACGCGCCCACATTCGCCCTGCCCGCGGTGAACCGCGATGGCGTGATCGGCCTGGAAGACTTCCGCGGCAAAGCGCCTGTGCTCGTCGTTTTGATGCGAGGCTTGCACTGCCCGTTCTGCCGGCGCCACGTGGTGCAACTGGGCATTACGCGCGACAAGCTCGAGCGCGAAGGCGTCGAAACGCTGGCGATCGTGAACACGCCGACGGAGCGCGCACGCCAGTACTTCCAATACCGCCCCACACGCGTGATGCTCGCGTCGGACGCGGATGTCCAGACCCATCGTGCATTCGGGTTGCCCAAAGTCGGGCTGGTGCCGGACGAGACGGATCCGGCGACGCTGCAATGGCCGCACCGGACCGCGATGTCGCAGTTCTTGAACCTCCCGGTCACGCATGACGAGCTGCCCGAGACCAAAAAGCTGGTCGAGGCCACGCACCTGCTTCATGAGAAGGACGGCTACGTGTTCACGGACGCCGACCAGCAGATGTATGCGGCACACGGGACCCAGATGGAGGGGCAGTTCCTCATCGATTCGCGGGGGACCATCCGCTGGTCGTACGTGGAGGGCGCCAAAGGCCTCGAAGACTTCATGAACTTTCCTGCGGGCGACGACAAGATTCTCGCGGCAGTCGAAGCGCTGCCGCGCTAGACATGCCCCCACCCTATCCCTCCCCCGCACGCGAAGGGGAGCCAAAAATATTCCCTCCCCCGCTTGCGGGGGAGGGTGAGGGTGGGGGCTCTCAGCGATGTGAATCAAGGAGATCGAGACATGACCGCGACACTTAGCCGTCCGCTGCAGCCCGGTGACCAGGCACCCAGGTTCGCTCTCCCTGCTGTGAATCGGGACGGGATGGTCGGGCTTGACGACTACCGTGGCAAGGGCGCCGTTCTCGTCGGCTTGTTCAGGGGTTTGCACTGCCCATTCTGCCGCCGGCAGGTCACGCAGCTCGGCATCACGCGCGAGAAGCTCCAGCGTGAAGGTGTCGAAACGCTCGCCATCGTGAATACGCCAGCCGACAGAGCGCGGCAGTATTTTCAGTATCGACCGACGCGCGTCCTGCTCGCGGCAGATCCCGACGTGCAGACTCATCGCGCCTTCGGCCTTCCGGCGCTCGAGATCGTGCCGGACGACACGGATTCCGGGACGCTTCAATTCCCGCACCGCATCGCGATGACACCGTTCCTCTCGCTGAAGTTCAATCCTACGGGCGAGCTGCCGGAGCCAATGAGCATCCCGCAAGCCATGGACACTCTCAATCAGAAGGACGGTTTCGAGTACACCGAAGTCGATCAGCGCATTGCTTCGCAGCCACCTCAGCTCACCGGGCACTTCTTGATCGACGGGCAAGGCACCATCCGTTGGGCGTACGTCGAAGGAGCTCGGGGACCGGCCAACCTCGTTAGCTTTCCCAGCGACGACGACATCATGGCGGCGGTGGAAGCACTGCCGCGCTGAGCAGCTACTTGAGCCGGACGATGTTGAACGCCGGCACAGGCCTGAGCAGGCCCTTGAGCTGCAGCTCGCCGACCGGTTCGGCTTCGAGCAGCTCCTCGACCGACGCCAGCACGCGCTTCGTGATCAGAATCTGCCCGGGTTTGGCCTCGCCGCACAGGCGCGCGGATAGATTTGTCACGGTGCCGATGGCGCCGTAGTCCAAGCGTCCCTCGAAACCAACAGCGCCGATGGTCGCGTAACCCTGCGCGATGCCGGCGCCGAAATCCAGCTCGAACCCGCGCTTGCGCCACTTAACGAAGAGCTCCGCCAGGCGCTCACGCATCGCCACGATCATGCGCACCGCACGCGCCGCCGGGTCGGGCACCTGCACCGGATCGTTGAAGAACACCATCATGCCGTCGCCGGCGAAGCGCTCGAGCGTGCCTTCATGAGCCAGGATCATCTTGCCCATCTCGGCGTGATACTCGCGCAGCACGCTCATGATCTCTTCCGGTTCGGCGGTCTCGGCGAACGCCGTGAATCCGCGCAAGTCGAGGAACACGACGATGATCTCGCGGCGATGGCTCTTGAGCGGGTCTTCGGCGCCGCCGGCGAGGATCAGCTCGGCGAGCTGAGGTGAAAAGAAGCGCTTAAGCCGGCTAAGGCGCTCGAGCTGTTCGAGCTGCTCAGACACGCGCTGCTCCAGCGTGCGATTCCATTCCTGCACGGTGTCCTGCAGCGCCTTGATCCTCAGCATCGACTTCACTCGCGCGAGCAGCGCCGCCTGATCCACTGGCTTGGTCAGGTACTCGTCTCCGCCGGCCTCGAGCGCGGCCACCACGTCCTTCGGGTCGGACTTGGCCGTCACCAGCACGATCGGAATGAAAGGCAGCGCCGCGTCGGCTCGGATGCGGCGGCAGACCTCAATGCCGTCGAGTTTCGGCATCATCACGTCGAGCAGGATGAGATCGGGCAGGTGCTCGTGCACGGCCGCCAGCGCCTCCTCACCATCCGCCGCCGTCAGGATTTCATAGCCGTGCATGGACAGCCGCGCGCGCAGGATGTCGACGTTGGACGGATTGTCGTCGACGACGAGAATGCGCGGCGGAGTACGCATGCGAGGAGTACTTCTAGCCTCCTTCCCCCGCTTGCGGGGGAAGGTCGGGAAGCGGGCTCAGGCAGTCTCCTTCCCTCGCTTGCGGGGGAAGGTTGGGATGGGGGTGACCGGATTTGAGAGCCTCCAGGATTGCGGTCACCACCCCCTCAATGTTGCTAAATACCTCGTTGTCCCAGAATCTCAGCACCCGGAAGCCCTCGCTCGCGAGCTTCCGGTCGCGCTCTAGGTCATATGCCCGACGCTCTGCATGTTGTCCGCCGTCGAGCTCGAGCACCAGCTTTGCTTCGAGACATGCGAAGTCCGCAATGAAGCCTGCGACCGGCACTTGGCGCCGGAACCGATGACCAGCGAGTTGTCGGTACCTGATCTGGCGCCAGAGGTGGCGTTCGGCGTCAGTCGCTTGATTGCGAAGAACGCGAGCGCGCTGCTGAAGGAGCGGGTCACGCATCGCGATCACTTATTTGGCTGCCCCCACCCCGACCCTCCCGCGCGCGCTGTGCGCGCAAGGGAGGGAGCCCTGAGCCTGTCCGTCACTTCAGCAACTCCCTGATCCTCGCCATCAGCACTCGCGGGCTGAACGGCTTGGCCACGTAGCCGTCGCAGCCCGCTGCGGATGCCCTCTGATCGTCACCACTCAAGGCATACGAAGTGACTGCGATGATCGGAATGTGGCGCAGCGCGGGGTCCGCCTTGATGAGGCGCGTGACTTCGTAGCCGTCCATGCCCGGGAGCTGGATATCCATCAAGATCAGGTCCGGCCGCTCGGTCTGTGCCATCTTGAGACCGTCTTCGCCGGTCTGCGCCTCCAGCAGGTCGTAGCCGTTGGCTGCGAGCAAGTCGCGGACGATGCGGCGGGCGTCCTCCTGGTCCTCCACCAGCAGGATGCGTTTGCTCATACCTTCGCGGCCGCCTGTGCGCCCGCGTGCACGGGCACGCTGAAGAAGAACGTCGAGCCCTTGCCGAGCGTCGACTCGACCCAGATTCGGCCGCCGTGCAGCTCCACGATGCGTTTCGCAATCGCGAGTCCGAGCCCGGTTCCGCCTTTGGTTTTGGTGGGCGAGTTGTCGCTCTGCTGGAATTCCTCAAAGATCCTCTGGCGGTCCTCCTCCCGAATGCCGGGGCCCGTGTCCGCGATTTCTGCTTGGAACGCTCCGTCCACGGCACGGACACGCACACTCACTTCCCCGGCCTCGGTGAACTTGATCGCGTTGCCCACCAGGTTCAGCAGCACCTGCGTGATGCGCCGCTCATCACCTTGACCGAGCGGGAGATCGGGCGCTACCTCCACGTTCAGGCGTAGATGCTTCTCGGCGGCGAGCGATTCGACCGCGCTCGCTACCGCTTGCACGACATCGCCGAAGGAATAGCTGCTGATCCCCAACGTCAGCTGGCCGGCCTCGATCTTGGAGATGTCGAGGACATCGTTGATAAGCCCGAGCAGATGCCGTCCGCTCTTCTGCACCCGATCGAGCACTTCGTTGATCTTTTCCGGTACCTCGCCGTAGATCTTGTCCACGATCAACTCGGTGTAGCCGAGGATCGCGTTGAGCGGGGTGCGCAGCTCGTGGCTCATGTTGGCGAGGAACTGCGACTTGTGCCGGCTCGCGTCCTCCAGCTCGCGGCTCTTCTGCTCGATCTCGCGGAACAGCCGCGCGTTCTGGATCGCCAACGTGGATTGCGCGGCGAAGGTCTGCAGGAGGTCGACGACCTCCGGCCCGAAGCCGCCGGTAATGCGCCTGGATACCGAGAAGGTTCCGATGACTCGACCCTCGCGCATCATTGGAACGGCCAAGATCGAGCGCAGGCCTGTTCTGTCGATGATGTCCTGAAGCCCACTTGAGTATTGGGTAGTGTCCTTGAGGTCTGTGATCTCGACCGGTTTTGCCTGCTGGGCCGCGCGGCCGGTGGCACCTTCGCCCAGCCGTACTGACTTGGCCAGAAGCTCGTCGACCAGGTGCTGCGCCAACCCGTAGGTCGCGCGCAGCCGAAGCTCCTGACTTTGCTCGTCGAACTCATACACCGCACCGCTGTCGCTGGCAGAGAGTTGCGCAGCCCGCGCCACAATCGTTTCCAATACCTTCTGCAGGTCGAGCGTTGAGCTGACTGCCTGGCCGACCTCCGACAAGGCCCGAAGCTGCCCGACCGAACGCCCGAGTTCCTGCGTGCGCGTCTGCAATTCCTGGAACAGACGCACGTTCTCGATTGCGATCACTGCCTGGTCCGCGAAGGTCTTGAGCAGGTCGACCTGGCGGTCGGTGAACGGGCCTACTTCCGCGCGCCGAATGAGGATCGTGCCAATGGCTTCGCCTTTGCGAAGCATCGGAACGGCGAGCGCGGTTCTATATCCCAGTTGACGGGCGTAGGCCTTGGATCCGGCGAATTCTGCGTCCGGCTCCGCCAGGATATCGGCGACATGGACGACGCAGCGATCGATTACAGCACGCGCACTCATGATGTCACGGCGCAGGGGCAACAGTTCGTCCCTCTGACTGTGCGGAATCGATCCGTATTCGGCAATGTGACGGAGTGAGCTCTGTTCCACCAGGAAGACCTGCGCATCGACTGCGCTGCACAGTTTCGCCGCACGCTCGGCAACCGCATCCAGTACCGGCTGCAGATTCGTCGGCGAACTGCTGATCACGCGCAGGATTTCACTCGTCGCGGTTTGCTGTTCGAGCCGCTCTTTCAGCTCGTTGAACAGGCGTGTGTTCTCGATGGCGATCACCGCCTGGTCGGCAAACGTCTTTAGCAGCTCGACCTGCTTCTCTGTGAACGGCCGCGACTCTAGCCGTCGGATGAGAATCGCTCCAAGCGGAATTCCCTCGCGGAGCAATGGAACAGCCAGTCTGGTCTTGGTCATGAATCCGCGCTGACGTTCCAGAGCTGTAGTCTCCGGGAACTCGACGTCAAAGTCGGTGTTCTCTGCATGCACGTGGATTTCGCGCTTGTCGACGATCGCTCTACCGGTCACCGAGGCGCGATTAAGGGGAAACGGCACCGCCCGGAGCGATCCGAGGACGGAAGCGGGATGCATGGTCTGACCGTCGAGCCGATAGACTACGGCGTCAGCGGCTTCGCACAATCGCGCCGCGTTCGCTGCCACGGCGTCGAGCACGGGCTGGAGGTCCGTGGGTGAGCCGCTGATTACCCGCAAGATCTCGCTCGTTGCCGTCTGCTGCTCCAGGGCCTCAGTCAGCGCTTTGTTGCGCTCTTGCAGCTCTTTGAACAGCCGGACGTTCTCGATCGCGATGACTGCCTGGTCAGCGAAAGTCTTCAACAGCTCAATCTGTCTTTCAGTGAACGGTAGAACGACAGTGCGGCGAATGAAAATGGCACCGATCGGGTCTCCCTTGCGGAGCATAGGCACCGCCAATGCGGTGCGGAAACCTTGGCCGCCCGCGCGCACCTTCGCCAGTCCAAACTCAGCATCCGACTCTGCCAGCAGATCCGGCACGTGAACGACGCCACGATCGATGATGGCCCGTCCAGCGAGAAGGTCGCGGCGAATCGGAAGCGGCTCGTTTGTGATCACGGGCAGAGATCCATGCTGGGAAACAAGCCGGAAGGAATCGCCCTCTACTTGCACGAGCACTGCTTCGCTTGCGCTGCAGACGCGGGCGGCGTTCTCTGCAAGCGAGTCGAGCACCGGCTGCAAATCCGTCGGTGAGCTGCTGATCACGCGCAGAATCTCGCTGGTCGCCGTCTGCTGTTCGAGGCGCTCCTGCAGCTCAGCGAACAAGCGCGTGTTCTCGATCGCGATGACAGCCTGGTCCGCAAAGGTCTGGAGCAGCGCGATTTGCTTGTCCGTGAACGGGCGCGCATCTTTGCGGCCAGCGGTGATAGCACCGATAGCGACTCCTTCGCGCATCATGGGGACAGCGAGCAATGTTCCGCGATAACCCAAAGGGACTATGAGCGCCTTGGAGCCGCCAAACTCGCTATCCGCCGCTGCCGCCATCTCGGGGACATGCACAGGCTGGCGATCCAGAATGGCCCGTCCCGATACGAAGTCGCGGCGAATCGGGAACGGCTGCTCGTTGGATGGCGTTGGCAGGGGCCCATAGGAGGCAACGATCTTTAGGGAGTCGCCCTGAACGCGGGTGATGACGCCTCCTTCCGCGTCACATAACCGCGCTGCGTTTTTGGCCACGGCATCGAGCACCGGCTGCAGATTCGTGGGCGAGCTGCTGATCACGCGCAGAATCTCGCTTGTCGCGGTCTGCTGCTCCAGCGCTTCCGTGAGGGCTCTGTTCCGCTCTTGCAGCTCTTTGAACAGCCGAACGTTTTCGATCGCAATGACCGCCTGGTCGGCGAAAGTCTTCAGAAGCTCGATCTGCTTGTCTGCGAACGGGTTTACCTCGGTACGACGGATGACGATCGCTCCGAGTGCCGAGCCTTCGCGAACGAGAGGTGTTACCAGCACCGTCCGATTGCCCAGGCGGGCAGCCATATTGGCTGATGCCGGGTAGTCGCGCGCTACTTCTGGAGATGTCGCGTCATGGATGTGAATCGTCCGACAGTCCAGGATCGCCGCTCCCATCGCAAGCTCTCGCGTAAGGGGGATGTTCTCCTCCGGAGGCGTGACGGGGAGTGGACCAAAGAGTGCGAGACGTCGTATGGAGGCGCCATCGCGCACAACCAGCGAAGCGTCTATTGCTTTGCAGAGACTGGCCGCGCGCTCTACCACAGCATCGAGCACTGGCTGCAGATCTGTCGGCGAGCTGCTGATCACCCTCAGGATCTCGCTCGTCGCAGTTTGCTGCTCTAGACGCTCCTGGAGCTCCGTGAACAGGCGCGTGTTCTCGATTGCGATCACTGCCTGATCGGCGAAGGTCGCCACAAGATTGATTTGCGCGTCGGAAAACGGCCGCATCTCCTGGCGGTAGATGGCGACCGCGCCCGCTACAGTGTCGCCTCTAAGCAGGGGTACTGCCAGAAATGTGCGAGCGTTCAGGAGCTCGACCGTCGCCATGCGGAGGGGATCGCGTTGTCTATACGGTTCTTCGTTCGTGAGGTCTGGAATGTGAATAGGCCGCTTCTCGGCGAGCATTCGACCGAACCCGGTCGTGGGAGATGGCCGGTATGGACGTCCGTAATGTTCGGCAGCCCTTGGGCTCGCTCCCCGCATCGCGACTGTCGTGAACAAGTCGCCGTCGTACAGGGACAGCTGCCCCAGGTGCGCATGGCACAGGCGCGTCGCGTTTTCGAGAATCGACTCGAACACCGGGCCAAGATCGTTGGGCGAGCTGCTGATGACCCCGAGGATCTCACTCGTTGCCGTCTGTTGCTCCAAAGCTTCGGTGAGCGCCTTGTTGCGCTCCTGCAGCTCTTTGAAGAGGCGAACGTTCTCGATGGCTATAACCGCTTGGTCAGCGAAGATTTGAACCAGCTCGATCTGCTTCTCCGTGAAGGGGCGTACCGAGGTATGCGCAAGCACGATCACTCCGATCACCATCCCCTCTCGAAGCATCGGCACACTGAGCATGGTTCGCAAACCCCGTCGCTTGACGTTGGGCATCGCGCCG
>DASPUW010000486.1:0-5561 GCA_035622675.1 Burkholderiales bacterium
GGCGACGACTTTCTGTCCCGCGGCCGCGCGCTTTACTAAGGAGATGTGAATGAAAGACCTGTACGAAAGCCTGGTGAGGTGGTTCTCACGGCCCTTCATGGGTACGCTGGGTGTGCACGGCCTCGACGCAACGGATTACGAACGCCGGATGCGGGAGCTCGAAGAGCGCTCGGGCAGATGGTTTCTGCCGTGAGCGCGCAGCTTCAGCCCCACGCCAAATCTCACCCTTACCCCGAATCTCAGCCTCACCCCGAATCTCACCCTCACCCCAACCCCAACCCCAACCCCTCTCCGAAGGGAGAGGAGCCTGAAGACATGAACAAGATTGGAGACCTGTCCATGATACGCAGCGGACGTTTGTTGACGGCGGTAGTTTTATCGCTCGTGCTCGGCGGCGCGTACGCGAAGCCGACTGAAACTACAGAGATTGAAACAGCGGCCATCGATCCGGGCGCTGAGGAGACCGCGGCGATGTCGGCGCACGCCGCGCTCGTGCGCTTTCTGCTGCAGCCGGTGGAAGATCCGAACGAGCTGCGCGGGTACCGCGTCGCTATTCTCGCCGCCGATGGCGTCGATGGTTTTGATCTGGAGGTGCCACGCCTGTTTCTCGCCGAGCGGGGCGCCACGGTGAACGTGATCGTGCCTCGCTCGCGGCAGATCCTGCTGGCGACCGGCTCGGGCGCCGTCATCAAGGCCAAGACGCAGATCGCGGTGCTGCAGCCCTCGGGCGAGGAGGACACCGCGAGCTTCGACCGTTTCGTCGATCAGGTGCGGCCGGACGAATACGACGTGATCTATCTGCCCGGGTACCTCGGCGATGGCAGCGGCCTCACCGAGCCGAGCAGCATCGCTTTCCTGAAGGCGGCGGCGCGCGCCGGCAGACCGATATTCGCGGCGGGCAACTCTCCTGGCGCCCTGAGCAAAGCTGGGCTGCTCGACCGGACTGCGTACGCCAGCCGCGATGCGTACGGCATGCCAGCGCTGATCGATACGCTGATCGCAACGCTGCTGACCAAGCCAGCGGCGCAGTAGCGCGCTTCCCTCACCCCAGCCCCTCTCCCGGAGGGAAAGGGGTGTTTTGTTGTGAATTCCCTCTCCCCCTGCGGGAGAGGGCCAGGGTGAGGGGAGAAGAGCCTTCGTCAGATCGCGGCAGCGATTGCTCTTCCGACGTCCTCGGTATTCGCTTTGCCGCCCATATCCGGCGTGCGCGGACCGTCCTGCAGCACCCGCTCGATCGCGCGCACGATCGCCGCGCCCGCATCGGGGTGCCCCAGGTGATCCAGCATCATTGCCCCGGACCAGATCTGCCCGATGGGATTCGCGATCTTCCTCCCGTAGATGTCCGGGGCCGAGCCGTGCACCGGCTCGAACAGAGACGGGAATTCACGCTCCGGATTGATGTTGGCCGATGGCGCGATGCCGATAGTGCCGGTCGTCGCCGGGCCTAGGTCCGAGATGATGTCGCCGAACAGGTTCGAGGCGACGATCACGTCGAAGCGCTGCGGGTTGAGCACGAGCTGAATGGTGAGGCCGTCGATGTGATACTGGCTGGTCTTGACCTGCGCATAGTGCTTCGCCATCAGCGCGAAACGCTCATCCCAGTAAGGCATGGTGATCGAGATGCCATTCGATTTGGTGGCCGACGTGAGCAGCCGCCGCGGGCGCTTCATCGCGAGCTCGAAAGCGAAGCGCATGATGCGATCCACGCCTTTACGCGTGAAGATCGACTGCTGCATCGCCATCTCGCGCTCGGTGCCCTCGAACAGGCGGCCGCCCACCGCCGAGTATTCGCCCTCCGTGTTCTCGCGCACGACGAAGTAGTCGATATCGCCTGGCTTGCGGCCAGCCAGCGGCGCGGTGATGCCCGGCATGAGGCGCACTGGACGCAGATTGACGTACTGATCGAAGCCGCGGCGGAACTTGAGCAGCGAATCCCACAGCGAGACGTGATCCGGGATCTTCGCGGGCCAGCCGGTTGCGCCGAAGAAGATGCTGTCGTGGCCTCCGATCTTTTCCCTCCAGTCCGGGGGCATCCACCAGCCGTGCTTCTCGTAACTGTCGCAGCTCCAGTCGAAATGGTCGAACGCGAGCGCGATCCCGAATTTGCGCGCTGCAGCGTCGAGGGCACGGACGCCCTCGGGCATCACTTCCTTTCCGATGCCGTCGCCCGCGATAACCGCGATTCTGTGTCGATTCATGGAGGCCTTTCCTCACCCCGAGAGGGGCATGTCGCGGAAAAGTCTAAATCATCTGCACTTGGTTCGCGGCAACCGGCGTTTGAGCCGTCACGATCTTGCTACGCGCAAGCCCTGTGTTTCTGACGACAGCCTGTCGCGCCGCGCTGCTCGACTTTTTCAAGCCGTATTCGCAACTCTGCAATACAAGGACGTTAAAATTTCGGTTTCGCGAAGTGCGATTCGAGCATTTCGTCCGGAACTCGCGCGCGAAGACGCGAGACTAACAGGCAGTCGAGGTCGGGCTCGCGGCACAGCGGGTTGAGTGTCGAACACCAGTGTCGCGAGCCGATGACACGTAACGCATCTTCACGTCTCTCAGCATGCATCTTCGGAGGAGGACAATGAACTCAGTGAATCTGTCCCGGCTCTGGTACATCTTTCCGCCCGACGATCAGGATTTGAGGCCGGGAGAATTCGAGCAGAAGGTGACAAGCTACATCAACTACTTACCGCGGGACGAGGAGAAGATCGCGGTGCTGGATTTCCTGATGGTTCAGTACGCGGCGTTCCAGAAGCAGCTCGAGGTACTGCGGGCGCGCGCCGTGGTGTCTCCGCCGGAACACGTCCAGCGCGCGGAGCGCTTGTCGCATCATCTGGAGACGCTGCGGGTGTGCCGTCGGGCGGTGCACGCCAACTGAGCCGGTCGCGCCCTCACCCCATCCCCGCGGGTGAGGTCCTCTCGCCTCTCAAAACTCCTCCCATTCGCCGTCGCCGCCCTGTGGCAGCCTGACCTGCGACGTCGATGCCCCCAGCGCCCGCGGCGTGGCCGTGCGCGGAGCGTCCTCGGCAACGGCAGGAGCGGCGGATCGTGCCTTTTGCGGCACCTTGAACACGCTCACCGCAGTCACCAGATTTTCTGCGAGCCGCCGCAGCTGCTCGGCTGAGGCTGTCGCCTCCTCGACCAGTGCGGCGTTCTGCTGCGTGACCTGCTCCATCACGCTGATGGTCTGATTGATCTCCTGGATCCCGGCGCTCTGCTGACTGGATGCGTCGGCGATGCCGGCCATCAGCTCGCTCACGTGCTTCACAGCGGTGACGACCTCGTCCATGGTGGCGCCGGCCTGGGTGACCAGCTTGCCGCCGCTGTCCACCCGTTCGACCGAGCTGAAGATGAGCTGCTTCACCTCCTTGGCGGAATCGGCGCTGCGCTGAGCGAGGCTGCGCACCTCGCCCGCCACCACTGCGAACCCGCGTCCCTGCTCTCCGGCGCGCGCAGCCTCCACGGCAGCGTTCAGCGCGAGGATATTGGTCTGGAAGGCGATGCTGTCGATCACGGCAACGATGTCGGCGATGCGCTTCGATGACACCTGGATTTCGGTCATCGTTGCTACCACTTGCCCGACGAGCTCGCCGCCCCGTACCGCCACCTTCGAAGCGTGCTGCGCCAGCTGGTTGGCTTCTTTCGCGTTCTCGCTGTTCTGCTTCACCGTTCCGGTCAGCTCCTCCATGCTCGCTGCCGTCTCTTCCAGGCTCGATGCTTGTTCCTCCGTCCGCTGCGACAGATCGACGTTGCCGGCGCGCAGCTGCTTGGCGGTGTTGTGGATCGAATCGGCGGCGACGCGCACGCCCGACACAATGTTGGTGAGGCTGTCGGCCATGTCGTCGAGCGAGGTGAGCAGCTGCCCGGTTTCGTCCACGTGGCGGCTGCGGATGCGCGTGGACAGATCGCCCGAGGACACCTGTCTGGCATAGCCCACCGCCCGGTTGAGCCGGCGCGTGATGGTGCGCTGCAGGTTGAGGTAGAGCAGCCCCGAGAGCGCAAGCGCGATGAGCACGGCGCCCACGAACAGCTCGCCGCGCAGGATATTGCTGACCTCGAACACTTCCTTGGCCGGGGTCTCACCCACGATCATCCAGTTCCAGCCGGGGAAATACGAGTACACAGCGATAACTTCCTCGGCTCCCGCAGCCGACGGCCGCTGGTATTGAAGCACACCCTGCTTCTTCTCGAGCATCTCGCGCACGACCTCGTGACCCGCGGCCTCTTTGCTGGCCAGCAGATTCGTGCCCTCCGCCTGCGGGTGTACGAGCGCCGTCCCCAGACCTGCACCGGGACGCGCGTCCAACACATAGAAGTATCCCGTCTGCCGCAACCTGGCGGAGCGGATCTTCTGCTTGAGCACTTCGAGGTCCTGCGTGATGTCGATGCCGACGTACAGCACGCCGATCACCTGTCCTTCGCTGTCGCGGATCGGTTCATAGCTGGTCGCGTAGTTGCGGCCGAACAACACAGCCGGTCCGCGGTACGCGCGCCCTTCCATCAGCGCCTTATAGCCCGGGTGGTCGTGATCGAGTTGCGTGCCGATCGCGCGTGAACCATCCTCCTTCTTGAGCGAGGTGGAGATGCGGACGAAATCGCGATTGCTGCGTGCGAACACCGTTGCAGTCACGCCGGTATGGGCGGTGAAGGCGTCGACCCGGTCGAAGTTGAGATTGATGGGTTGCGAACCCGCGTGCAGGAGAGGCGTATTGAGATCGCCAATCCTGACGGTCTTGCCGCGCTCGAGCTCGATGCGCTCGGGGAAATAGCTGGCGAACTGCCTGGCCACGCGTATGACGTCCTTCTCCAGGGCACCGTCGAACACCTGCACCAGCTCCTGCATCTGACGGTTGGCTGTGCCGAGGTCGGCCATGGTCTGCTGGTCCAGGTAGCGCGTCATGGTGACGCTCATCAGCACCAGCAGCGCGCCGAAAGACACCAGCACCAGCGCGCTCGAAGTGAGCGCGTACCGCATGCCGATCGAGAG
Organism: Burkholderiales bacterium; assembly: GCA_035622675.1. GTDB lineage: Bacteria > Pseudomonadota > Gammaproteobacteria > Burkholderiales > SHXO01 > SHXO01. The sequence continues at coordinate 4,985 of DASPUW010000486.1, forward strand.
TTTGGAGAAGCCCTTGAACATATCGCACCTCGATTTACAAAGTCGATTCACCAGAAGCAACCGGCGGTTTCGCCTCGCTCGCCGCCGCGATGCGCGAATGGATCAGCACGCGCTCCGCCATCGCGCCGATCGCAGCCACTTCGTCTACAGCGCCCAGCGCGATGGCCTCGCGTGGCATGCCGAACACCACGCTGCTCGCCTCGTCCTGGGCCAGCGTGCGGGCCCCCGCCCGCTTCATCCGCAACAGGCCGGCCGCACCGTCCTTGCCCATGCCGGTGAGCAGCACGCCGACGGCGCGTGCGCCCAGCGCCTCCGCCGCGGAATCGAACAGCACGTCGACCGAGGGCCGGTGCATATTCACCGGCTCGTCGGACGTGAGCTGCAGCGCCAGCCATCCTTGGTCTCCTTTGCGCCGCACGCGCAGGTGCCGTCCGCCGGGCGCGATGTACACGTTCCCAGGGCGGACCGGCAGATCGGTCACGGCCTCTTGAACCCGCATGTGGCACAGCCCATCCAGCCGCTGCGCGAACAAGCGCGTGAAGTGCTCGGGCATATGCTGCGCGACCAGCACAGCCGG
>DASPUW010000487.1:0-4997 GCA_035622675.1 Burkholderiales bacterium
CCAATAGAAGAGCTCGTAGTGCATTTGGCGGTACTCCCTGTTGCTGTGGTCGACGGCGGGATTATTGCGCGTTTTGCTCGGCGTGACGCCGCGGCCGCACTCGCATAGACTCATTTCCTCTCGCGAGCGCTAGCGTCACTCGCCAACCGCACAGGAGCACGGCATGGGCGAAATCATTCTGCATCACTATCCGGCCTCGCCGGTGTCCGAAAAAGTCCGCGTCGGGCTGGGCATCAAGGGGCTCGCGTGGCGCTCGGTCGAGATCCCTCGCCTGCCGCCCAAGCCGGACGTGATGCCACTCTCAGGCGGCTATCGCCGCACGCCCATCATGCAGATCGGCGCGGACATCTACTGCGACAGCCAGTGCATTCTGCGCGAGCTGCAGCGCCGTTTTCCCGAGCCGACCTTCTACCCGCGCGGCGCTGGTGGGCTGCCCTGGGGCATCAGTCGTTGGAGCGACACACTGTTCGAGACTGCCGCGCGCCTGCTGATGGGCGCCAGCGCAGACCAGCTACCCGAGGCGTTCGTCAAGGACCGCATGCGCCTGTTCTTCGGGCCCAACGCGGACCTGAAGAAAGTGCAGGCCGACCTTCCCCATACGGTTGCGCAGTTGCGCGCTCAGTTCGGGTGGATGGACGAGCGGCTCGCAGGCGGCCGCCGATTCATGCTCGGCGACGAGCCCGGCCTGCCCGATGCCCTCGCCTACTACCTGGTGTGGTTCGTGCGCGGCCGCTGGCAGGGCGGACCGGCCCTGCTCTCCGAGTTTGCGGCGCTGGAAGCGTGGGAGCAGCGGGTGAAGGCGATCGGCCACGGGCGCCCGACGCCCCTGAGTTCAGGAGAAGCGCTCGATATCGCGCGCGCGAACGAGCCCGTGACGCCCGAAAAGGGAGATCCGAGAGATCCTCAGGGTCTGCGTCCGGGGCAAAGCGTGAGCGTAGTGGCGGATCTCGACAGCGGAGAGGCACCAGTGCTGGGGGCAGTTCGCTTCGTCGACCGCGACAGCATCGCGATCCTGCGTCAGGACGAACGAGTGGACAGCGTCTGCGTTCACTTTCCGCGCGTCGGCTATCGCGTGGCGGCCGCGTAGCGCCTGCACTGGCCGCTCGCTCGACCCGCGCCCGTCCGTCGCGCCATGGCCGCTCGCAAGATCAGGCTCAACCGCGATCTGATTTTGGTCGCAACCCCCGCAGCCTTGATCGTCGTGGGCGCGTTCGCCCTGACCTTGTTGCTGATGCGTCCTGCGCCACCCACCGAGCTGGTGATGTCGACCGGCACCGCCGACGGCATGTACCACAACTACGCGATGAAATATCGGGACATCCTGGCGCGCGACGGCGTGACGCTGCGCCTGTGGCCATCTGCCGGTGCGGGGGAAAACCTGCGTCGCCTCGCGGATCCATCCGCGCAGGTCGACGTCGCCCTCGTGCAGGGCGGCATCGTCAGCACGGCGCCGCCCGAGAGCACGCAGGGACTCGTTTCCCTCGGCAGCGTCGGCAACGAGGTGCTGTGGGTGTTCTACCGCGGAGACCACGAGCTGGACAGGCTGCCGCCATTGAACGGGAAGATGATCGCTATCGGCGCAGAGAACAGCGGCTCCGCGGCGCTGGCAATGATGCTGCTCGAAGCCACGGGAATCGCCAAACCGCCGACCGCGGTCATGAAGGTCGGCGGGCGGGCGGCGGCGAATCTCCTGCTCTCGGGGGGCATCGACGCGGCCTTTTTCGTCGCCGATCCACGGGCCCCGGTCATTCAGGAGCTCGTCCGCGCGCAGCACGTGCATCTGTTGAGTTTCGCGCGCGCCGACGCTTACACGCGCCGCTACTTTTTCCTGCAGAAGTTCACTCTGCCGCAGGGCGTATTCGACCTAGTGCGCAACATCCCGGAACGCGAGGTGATCCTGCTCGGCACCACCGTCAACCTGGTGGCGAGGGACGATCTGCATCCCGCCCTGGCCTATCTGTTGTTGCGCGCGGCCGGTGAGGTGCACGGCGCTCCCACCATGTTCTCGGGCTTGCGACAGTTCCCGGCGCCCAACGACACGGAGCTGCCGCTCAGCCCGGAGGCCGCGCGCTTCTACAAATCCGGCCCGCCACTGTTGCAGCGCTACCTGCCCTACTGGGGCGCGAACCTGGTTGATCGTCTGCTGGTGCTCCTGATTCCGGCGCTTGCCGTGCTCATCCCGGCGGCGAGGCTGCTTCCGCAGCTCTACCGCTGGCGCGTGCGCTCGCGCATCTACCGCTGGTACGCCAGACTGAAGGAGATCGAGCTGGAGCTGGAAGAGCAGCGCAGTCCGGAGGAAATCGCACGCATCCTGGAGCGGTTGGGCCGGATCGATCATGCGGTCCACCGCATCGAGACGCCGCTCGCCTACTCGGAGAACCTGTACGTGTTCCGCCAGCACATCGATCTCGTGCGCCAGCGTGCGCAGTCCGTCATCCGCTCGGCTGGCCACAGCGCGGGGGAAGTGCAGCCGTTGAGATAGATCCTAAGATCGGCGCAGTAGGTCGAGCTGGTTGGGGTCATCGAGCGGCAGCGAGCCCCATTCGAGCTCGAGCTCGTCGCCGCGATCGATGGCAGCGCCCAGGCCGAGAGGCTGCACGACGCTCAGGTGAACGCGGTGGGCCGCCTCGGTCGCCGGTGCCTGGGCCCGGATGAACTCCTCTTCTTCGGGGCGCGACAGCACGCCAGGACGCGCGGCACGGACTCTATTCAGGGCGTCCTGGGCGGGGCACCCCAGCTCGACCAGCAGCTTGGCGGTGATCGCTGCAGTCCGGGAACGCCCGTCTCCGCAGTGCACCGCGATGCGCCCCCCGACCCACAGAATACGGCGCAGGCGCGGCGCCACGCTCTGCCAGAGCACATCGAAGCGATCGTCTGGAACGTGGCCCTCGCGCAGCGGCAGGTGATACCAGGCAATCCGGTGCGAACCGGCGAGCGCAGGCAGCTCACCGAGGCGCATCAAAGCGAGCTCGGGCTTCTCGAGGAGCGTCACCAAGGCCTGCGCGCCCCAATAGCGCAGCGTCGCGATGTCGCGCTGCAGGCGCCACGAGCTGCTCGACGGCAGCAGCATCCCCGCCATGCGTCCCGGGCAGCCGGCCATGGCGATCTGCCCGCGCACGCGCCCGGCCCCCACGACTGCTAGTCTATAGGCGGCGCTGTCCACGCTCATGATCTCCTCTCTTGAAGTCGTTCGCAGTCGGGAGCCCCAAAGGTAGCAGGCCGGCGGGGGGCCGCGCAACGGGTAAAAGGAGCGACGGGCGATTCCTGGCGTAGGCTAGCAACACTGTCTGTAACTGGCGACGAGCATGAAGATCTTCATCTCCTACGCATCCGAGCAGCGTGTCGCCGCGGAAGAGGTCGCAGTCGCCCTGCGAGAGGAAGGCCACGAAGTCTTCTTCGACCGGACGCAATTGCCGGAGGGCGAAGCCTACGACGCTCGCATACGGGAGGCCATCGAAGCCAGCGATTGCTTCCTGTTCCTGCTGAGTCCCGAGGCGGTGGCTGCTGGGCGCTACACGCTGACCGAGCTCGAGCTCGCGCAGCGCCGCTGGCCCTCGCCCGGGGGGCACGTTCTGCCGGTCATGCTGCGCCCGACCCCGCCGGAGACGATTCCACCCTACCTGCGCGCGGTCGTGATCCTGCGTCCGCGTGGAAATGCAGCCGCGGAAGTGGCAGCTGCGATCGCCCGGATGTCGCGGCCATGGTGGGCCCGCGCGTTCCGCCAGTACGCGGCGGCGGTGATTGCCATCGTCATCGCAGCGAGCGGCGCGGGCATCTGGCTCGGTTACCAGCACAGGCGAGCGTGCGGCGATGTGCCTGGCCTCGTCCGGCAGGCGCAGCTGCAACAGGATGCGGGCGACTACGCAGCTGCCTGGGACCGCTACGGGACCGCGCTCGCAACCTGTCCGGGGAACAGTAGCGCCACGCAGGGACGTGAACAGCTGGCGATGGAATGGCTGGACAACATCCGCGTCACGCAAGGCCGGGACACCTTCACCGATATCGCGAACCGCGTGCAGCCTGCTTTGTCGGCAGCGGCTGTGTCGACGGACAACCGCGTGGCGGCCGACGGCCTCGCGCATCTCGGCTGGGCCGACTTCCTGCGCTCGCGAGACGGCGCCGGCGGGCTCGATCCTGTGCACTACTACCAGAGCGCCGTGCAACGCGATCCGCAGAATCCATACGCGCACGCGATGTGGGGCCACTACATTCTGCAATCGGGCGGCTCGCTGGCGCAGGCGAATGAGCACTTCGACCTGGCATTGGCCTCGCCCAGCGCGCGAGGCTACGTGCGCGGAATGCAGATCGCCGCGCTGCTGTGGCGACGCGAGCCGGCACTGGAGAACGAGGTGGTGCGCACCGCCAACGATATGCGCGTGCACAGCGAGAGCTTCGCCGCGAACAGCCGCGACGAATGGGTGCGTTGGCGCATCTGGGACATCTATCGCGACCGCCTGATCAACGGCCACGATACGCAGGCGCTGCTCGACACTCTGCCCGCGCAGGCGCATGTCGCAACGTTCCGCTGGCTGTTTCCCAAGCACGACGTACCCGAAGACAAACAACCCGCCTATCTTCGCATGCTGGCGCGGTTGAGCGACGGCGGCGACCGCCAGGCCTCGCCGAAGCCGAGCGCCAGACGCTTCTGAACGCCGCACGGCGGGGTACAATTCTAACTGGGCCCACAGCTTGCGTGCGGCCGCGCGGAAAACGCCGGGATGCGGTACGCTACGGTTCCGATCGACCGCAGTACGCGGCCTTTTTCGCCTGCCAACTCGAGGGAGGATGCCGTGGCGCTCACCGATGCGCCGCGCGGACCATCGCCCCTGAAATACCGCGGGAATGGGCGTGGCCCAATCGGACGCCTGTAAGACTGCGCCCGCCGTGGCGTTTGGCCGGCGGCTTCGGCTTGGCTTACGAGGCCGGAACCGGTTCCTATCAACTCAGATCCCAGTGTAATATGCGCGCCATACTGTCGTCACTTGCCAGAGGCACCG
>DASPUW010000488.1:0-8916 GCA_035622675.1 Burkholderiales bacterium
GGCGTCATCAGCACATTGTCGAGCTCGTGGAACGGGTGAGCCGAGGGCTGCGGCCCGGCTGGCGTTCCCTGGGGTGGGTACCGGTACCAGACGTCGATGATCGCGCCGCCGATGCGCCGCTCCGCCAGCGCCTCGTACAGCGCGAGCTCGTCGATGATCGCCCCGCGCGCGACATTGACGATGACGGCCTCGCGACGCATGGCCGCGAACGCGCGCCGATCGAACAGACCGCGTGTTTGATCATTGAGCGGGGGTGTGACGATGATGAAATCGGACTCGGCCAGCAGCCTGCCGAAGCCTTCCATGCCGTCCATGCGCTCTGCGATCTTCTCGTCCTGCTGCGGTGTGCGTGTGCAAACGACTACGCGCATGCCGAAGGCCGCGGCGCGGCGCGCGACCTCACGGCCGATGCGGCCATAGCCGACGATGCCGATGGTCTTGCCGAACAGCTCGCCGTGTCTCGGCCCGCACAGGTACGATCCAGCCCAGCTGCCCGCGCGAAACTGCTGATCGAGGCGACGCGTGCCGATGGTCCACTCGAGCAGGGCGCCAAGCACGTATTCGGCGATACCGATCTCGTGCTCGTAGCAGTTGCAGATCGCCGTAGTGGAGGGCACGCGGCCGAAGTCGATCTCATCCGTACCCGCCCCGGGGAGCTGAAGGAGCCTCAGGTTCGAGGCGGAAGGCAGGCTCCATTGCCAGCTCATCGAGACCATCGCGTCGGCGCAGGCGAGCGCACGATCGAGGGCGGCCACGTCATCAGTGTCGACCACCTCGATTTCCCAGGGGGTATCGAGAAACTGCGGGACGAGGCTCAGCCGGCCGTCGTCGTCGATTTTCTTGATCAGCAGTCGCAAGGCTCGCTCGGGGCGCAATCAACTCTGTATCGGCGCGGCTTGTGGTGCCGGGAGGGGGAATCGAACCCCCATGGTGTTGCCACCGCGGGATTTTGAGTCCCGTGCGTCTACCAATTCCGCCATCCCGGCCGCCCAGGGAAGCTCTGATTGCCCACCTGAGATCAGGTCAGAGTTCCCCTGGAGGAGGCGAAATTATCCGCGAATTCAACAACTCCGGCAATGAAGCGCAGCGGCCTATAATGGCGCTCCATGCGGCCCGACCAGTTCGACTTCGATCTGCCGCCCGAGCTGATCGCGCAGCATCCGCCCGCACAGCGCGGACAGAGCCGGCTGCTCCATCTGGATGGTCGCGATGGCGCGGTGCGCGACCTCATGTTCGCGGATCTTCCCTTGCTCGTCGCTCCCGGTGATCTGCTGGTGTTCAATGACACGAAGGTGATCAAGGCCCGGCTGTTCGGGGAGAAAAGTACGGGGGGTAAGGTCGAGCTGTTGATCGAGCGGATCGTCGGCCCTAAGCGCGCTCTAGCGCTGTTGCGCGCTAGCCACCCGCCGCGGCCGGGCGCAGATCTCGTGGTGGCCGGCACAGTCCCCGTGCGGGTGCTGGAGCGGCGCGGCGACTTTCACCTGCTCGAGTTTCAAACTGCGGGGAGCGTGCTCGAGCTGCTCGAGCGCGTCGGGAGCGTGCCGCTGCCGCCGTACATCGCTCGTTCCGCCGCACCCGAGGACGAAGCGCGCTACCAGACGGTGTACGCCGAAGCGCCTGGCGCAGTGGCCGCTCCCACTGCCGGCCTGCACTTCGACCGCCCGACGCTGACGCGGCTGCGCGAGCGCGGTGCCGAGATCGCGTTTCTCACGCTGCACGTGGGCGCAGGTACATTCCAGCCGGTGCGGGTGTCGGACGTTGAGCAACATCGCATGCACAGCGAGTGGTATAGCCTGCCCGAGGCGACTGTTGCGGCCGTCGCGCGAACGCGTGAGCGTGGAGGGCGGGTCACCGCCGTTGGCACGACCACGGTGCGGTGCCTCGAGGCGGCGGCGTGTGGCGGCGCGCTGCGCGCCGGGTCGGGTGAGACCGACATCTTCATCCGCCCCGGCTTCGAATTTCGTGCCGTCGATCGGCTGCTCACCAACTTCCACCTTCCACGCTCGACCCTGCTGATGCTCGTCTGCGCCTTCGCCGGCGAGCAGAACGTTCTGCGTGCCTACCGGCACGCGGTCGTGGGCGGATACCGCTTCTTCAGCTATGGCGACGCCATGCTGGTCGAACCCTCTCAGCCGCGCGACCGCGGCGCGAGGGGAGGGTGAGCATGCGCTTCGAGGTGCTGGCGCGCGACGGCCGGGCTCGACGCGGCCGCCTCACGCTCGCGCACGGGACGGTCGACACACCCGCGTTCATGCCGGTCGGCACTTACGGGGCGGTGAAGACAGTGAGCCCGGCGGAACTCGAACAGAACGGCACGCAGATGGTGCTGTCCAATACTTTTCATCTTTGGTTACGTCCCGGGCTCGATGTGATCGAGGCACACGGGGGATTGCACCGTTTCATCGGCTGGCGCGGGCCGATTCTCACCGACTCGGGTGGCTTCCAGGTCTTCAGCCTGGGTGCGCTGCGCAAGATCAGCGAGCAGGGCGTCGAGTTTCGCTCGCCGGTCAACGGCGACCGCTGCCTCCTCTCCCCGGAAGAATCGATGCGCATCCAGCGCATCCTCAACGCGGATGTGGCGATGATCTTCGACGAGTGCACGCCGTATCCGGTCGACGAGCGTGCGGCCGGCGAATCGATGCGCCTGTCGCTGCGCTGGGCCGAGCGCAGCCGGCGCGCCCATGAAGGCAATTCCAATGCCGTGTTCGGCATTGTGCAGGGGGGTGTCTACGAGCACCTCCGCGATGAGTCGGTGAGCGCCCTGTGCGGGATCGGCTTCGACGGCTATGCCATCGGCGGGTTGTCGGTGGGCGAGCCCAAGGCCGACATGCTGCGAGTCGTGCGCCGCGCCGCGCAGCAGCTGCCTGAGACTCGTCCTCGTTATCTGATGGGCGTGGGGACGCCGGAGGACATCGCCGACGCGGTGGAGGCGGGCATCGATCTGTTCGACTGCGTTCTGCCAACGCGCAACGCGCGCAACGGCTGGTTGTTCACGCGCCACGGGGTCGTCAAGCTGCGCAACAGCCGCTATCGCACAGATCTGACGCCGCCTGACGAGTCCTGCGCCTGCTACACCTGCCGCCATTTCACGCGCGCCTATCTGCACTACCTCCAGCGCGTCAACGAGGCGCTCGGTGCGCGCCTCAATACTCTGCACAATCTGCACTACTATCAGGAGCTGATGGCGCAGCTGCGCGAGGCGATCGCTGCCGCGCGCCTGCAGGAGTTCTGCCAAAGCGTGCGCGGTGTCGCGTCTTGAACCTGTTCAATGGTGCTAGAATCCGCGTCTTTCCTGCGGGCCGGCGGCTGCTCCAGTCAGCCGTAGGGGCTTGCGCAATACCTGACGTGCGCAGTCGTGGAGGAGACACATGCTGATCAGCGAAGCTTTTGCCCAGACGGCGCCGAGCGGTCCGGGCGGGATGGACATCATGAGCCTGCTGCCGCTCGTCGCGATGTTCGTGCTGCTCTACTTCCTGCTGCTGCGGCCGCAGATGAAGCGCGCGAAAGAGCAGAAGCAGATGATCGCGTCCCTGCAGAAAGGCGACGAAGTGATCACCTCTGGCGGCACCCTCGGGCGCGTGACCAAAGTCAGCGACAACTACATCAGCCTCGAGATCGCCAACAACGTCGAGGTCACGGTGCAAAAGTCGGCGGTCCAGACCTTGCTGCCGAAGGGTACGCTGAAAAGCGCAACGTGACGCTGCGCGCAGCCCGCCGAGTTATGCGCTCCTTCGTCTCGGCTGCAATCCCATGAACCGTTACCCGCTCTGGCTGAACCTCATCATCGCCGTCGTGCTGCTGGTGGGCCTGCTGTACGCGCTTCCCAACTTTTACGGCGAATCGCCGGCGGTACAAGTATCATCCGCCAAGCCTACGTTGAAAGTAGACGAGGCGATGCTCAAGCGCGCGCAAGACGCCCTGAAGAGTGGCGGCATCGCTTATGACGAAGCATTCGTCGATGCGACCGGCGTCAAGATCCGCTTCAGGGACACCGACACGCAGCTCAAAGCCAAAGACGTCCTGCAGAAGGACCTCGGGGACAGCTATGTCGTCGCGTTGAATTTGCTCTCCAATTCGCCGCGCTGGCTTTCGGCCATCGGCGCCAAGCCCATGTACCTGGGTCTCGACCTGCGCGGCGGCGTGCATTTCCTCCTGCAGGTGGACATGAAGGGTGCGGCGACCAAAGCGCTCGATGGAATACAGGGGGGTATCCGCACGACGCTGCGCGGCGAAGAGCAGGCCCGTTCCAGCGGAATCAGCCGCGAAGGCAGCACCCTTCTGATTCGGTTCCGCGATGCAGATCATCGCGACAAGGCGCAGCAAATCATCGAGCGCAACTATCCGGAGCTGCAGCTCGTCAGGCAAGAGCAGGGCAGCGAGTACCTGCTCGTTGGGTCTCTGAAGCCCGATGCGCAGAAGCGCATTCAGGACCTTGCCGTCGAGCAGAACTTGACGACGCTGCGCAATCGGGTGAACGAGCTGGGCGTGGCAGAGCCGGTCGTGCAGCAGGCGGGAGCAGACCGCATCGTGGTTCAGCTTCCGGGTGTGCAAGACACGGCGAAGGCCAAGGACATTATCGGCCGGACCGCCACGCTGGAGCTGCGCATGGTCGAAGCCCATGCGGGCGATCCTTCCGGGCGTGATTACGATCCGCAGAAAATACAGGCGGCGCAGGCCGGGATCATTCCACCCGGCACGGAGTTGCTGTTCAGCAGCAAGGGCGATCGGGAGGAGCCCCTATTGGTCAGCAAGCAGGTCGTCGTGAGCGGCGACAGGCTTACGCAGGCCCGTGCATCGGTCGACCCGCAAACGGGGCAGCCCATCGTAACCGTTGACCTCGATGGGCAAGGTGCCCGGATGATGCAGGCTACGACCCGCGAAGGCGTGAAACGCCGGATGGCCATTCTGCTGATCGAGAAGGGTAAGCCCGAGGTCCTCACTGCGCCGGTGATTCAGTCCGAGTTCGGAGGCCACTTCCAGATTTCGGGAAGCATGTCGAGCTCGGAAGCCAACGATCTTGCACTGCTGCTGCGCGCTGGCGCGCTGGCGGCGCCAATGGACATCGTGGAGGAGCGCACGGTCGGGCCGAGCCTGGGTGCCGACAACATCCGCAAGGGTTTCCACGCCGTGTGGGTGGGTTTCGCCCTTATCGCGGCATTCATGATCGTGTACTACATGGTGTTCGGCGTCGTCTCGGTGCTGTCGCTGGCCATCAACCTGCTGCTGTTGGTGGCGCTACTGTCCCTGCTGCAGGCGACGCTGACCCTGCCCGGCATCGCGGCCATCGCCCTGACGCTGGGGATGGCCATCGATGCCAACGTGCTCATCAACGAGCGTATTCGAGAGGAATTGCGCAACGGCACGACGCCGCAGGCCGCCATCAAGGAGGGCTATCACCGCGCCTGGGCCACCATCCTGGACTCGAACATCACCAGCCTGTGCGCGGGGGTAGCGTTGTTCCTGCTCGGGTCCGGCCCGGTGCGTGGCTTCGCTGTGGTGCACTGCCTGGGCATTCTGACGTCGATGTTCAGCGCGGTCGCCGTATCACGCTCGATCGTGAACTTCGTGTTCGGTGCGCGCCGCAGGCTCGAGGGGCTGCCGATTGGGAACGTCGACTGGCACAAGCGGGCCGCGAAGGCCGCCTGACGCACCCGCCATCGAGGAAACGCGACATGGAATTCTTCCGCATCCAGAAAGACATCCCCTTCATGCGGCACGCGTTGGTGTTCAACGTGATTTCGGGGATTACCTTTCTGCTGGCGGTGTTCTTTCTCGCCACGCGCGGTCTGCATCTGGGCGTCGAGTTCACCGGCGGGATGGTCATGGAGTTGCGCTACGCGCATGCCGCAGACCTGGACAAGCTGCGAGCCACGCTCACCCGCATCGGACTTCCGGACGCAACCGTGCAGACCTTCGGCAGCTCGGAGTCGGCTTTGATCCGCTTGCCGACGCGCCCGGACGTATCGGGCTCCGAGCTGAGCGAGAAGGTGTTCGGCGCGCTAAAGCAGGACGATCCCACGGTCGAGCGCCAGCGGGTCGAGTTCGTCGGCTCTCAGGTCGGCAAAGAGCTGGTGAACAACGGCGCGCTGGCCCTGATGCTGGTGTCCGCCTTGATCGTGGTCTATCTGTGGGTGCGCTTCGAGTGGAAGTTCGGCGTCGCCGCCATCATCGCCAACCTGCACGACGTGGTGATCATCCTGGGCTTCTTCGCTTTTTTCCAGTGGGAGTTCTCGCTGCCGGTGCTGGCCGCCGTGCTGGCGGTGCTGGGCTATTCGGTGAACGAGTCGGTCGTGGTGTTCGATCGGATCCGCGAGAACTTTCGCAAGCTGCGCAAGGCGACGGTGCCCCAGATTATCAACAACGCCATCACGCGCACCATGTCGCGCACCATCATCACGCACGGCTGCACCCAGCTGATGGTGACGTCGATCCTCTTGTTCGGCGGCGACACGCTGTTCTATTTCGCGCTGGCGCTCACCATCGGGATCCTGTTCGGGATCTATTCCTCGGTGCTGGTGGCGAGCCCGATCGTGATGTGGCTCGGCGTCTCGCGCGAGGATCTGGTCAAACCCGAAAAGCCCAAGCAGGAAGCGGTGGTTTGAAGTAATGGTCGCGGCGCGCTAGCGCATGGGTTTGCTCGCGAGCTTTTTCGACCTGCTGGTCCATCTGGACCAGCATCTGCTGGCCCTTGCCCGCGACTATGGCGGCTGGATCTACCTGATCCTGTTCCTGATCATCTTCTGCGAGACTGGCCTGGTCGTGACGCCCTTCCTGCCCGGAGACTCGCTGCTGTTCGTGGTCGGGGCCGTGGCGGCCGCGGGAGCCATAGACGTGCATCTCGCGGTTGTGCTCCTCACGCTGGCGGCGGTCATCGGCAATTCGGTCAACTACGCTGTAGGGCGTTGGCTCGGCGCCCGTGTGTTCGAGAGCGAGGACTCGTGGTTCTTCAAGAGGGCGTATCTGGAGCGCACCCACCGCTACTTCGAGCGCTTCGGTGGGCGCACCATCATCATCACACGCTTTGTGCCGATCGTGCGCACTTATGCTCCGTTCGTGGCTGGCATAGGTGCCATGAACTACGGCCGGTTCCTGTTGTTCAACGTGATCGGAGCAGTCCTGTGGGCGGCACTCCTCATCTACGCTGGATATCTGTTCGGCAGCGTTCCCGTAGTGAAGAACAACCTGACCCTGGTGATCTTCGCGATCATCCTGTTGTCTATCTCGCCCGCCCTTTTCGAGGTCTTGCGCCACAGGCTGAAACGCGCCTGAGGCGGGTCGCCGCCGGTTTTCAGTGCAGCGCTGAAGCCAGCAATCTACGGTAGCGACTGACCAGCTCTGCCTGCTGGCTCTGCAGCAGATCGAAGATCGCCAGCATGGTCTTGCGTCCTGCGTCATCGCCGTAGCTGCGGTCGCGTCGCGTGATCTCGAGCAGCTGCTCGAGGGCCGGCTCGTAGCGCTGTTGCGCTGCGTGCAGCTTGGCGAGCCGCAGGCGGGCCTCCAGATCGTCAGGATTCGCCTGCACGCGCTTCTCGAGCGCGTCCACGTTGGCATCGGCGCTCGCATCGTCCACAAGCTGGAGCCGCGCCAGCGCACGGGCGACAGCCGGATTGCGCGCCGCCAGCGGACCGAGCCGGGAAGCGACCGCGCGAGCGTCAGCAACGCGCGCGAGGTCGAGTAGGAGCTCGATCCGATCAACCTGGACGGCGTCGTTGTTCGGCTCTCTTTCGGCGGCGCTGGCAAGGAGCGCGAGAGCGTCCTCGGGGGCGCCCGCTGCGGCGCGAGCAGCCGCCTCTCGCCGCGTCAGCTCGCCCGGCGTAGGCATGAGGCGATCGATGAACTCACGCACGGCGGACTCCGGCAGGGCCCCGAGGAATTCGTCCGCCAACTGCCCGTCGACGAATGCTTTGACGTTGGGAATGCTGCGAATGCTGAACTCGCGAGCCAGCTCCTGATTTTCGTCGGAGTTGACCTTGGCCAGAACGAATCTGCCCTCGTATTCCTGCGCCAGCCGCTCGAGCACAGGGGTCAATGCCCGGCACGGCCCGCACCAGGGTGCCCAGAAGTCCACCAGGACCGGTTGCTGTTTCGATCCCTGGATGACGATCTGATCGAAATCCGCGGTGGTGATGTCTCGTGCGAAGGCTGACATACCCTTTTAGGTGGAGCGCGCGCTGACACAAATCAAGATCGGCAGCGACGTCTCTAGAGGTCGCGAGCGAGGCGAGCCGCGAGGCCGATGTACGCGGAGGGCGTGAGCTCCAGCAGGCGCTGTCTGTCGTTGTCCGGGATGTCGAGCGCCCGGATGAACGTGTGCAGGGTCTCTCGCGTGATGCCGTCCTTGCCACGCGTGAGCGCCTTGAGCTGCTCGTAAGCCTGCTCGCGGCCATGGCGCCGCATGACGGTCTGAATCGGCTCGGCCAGCACCTCCCACGCGCGCTCGAGATCTTCGCGGATGCGCTCGGGGCTGGCCTCGATCTTTGCGAGCCCGGCGAGGCAGGCGTCGAATGCGAGCAGTGTGTGGCCAAGGGCGACGCCCACGTTGCGCAGCACGGTGGAGTCCGACAGATCGCGCTGCCAGCGCGAAACCGGGAGCTTGTCCGACAGATGGCGCAGCAGCGCATTGGCGAGGCCTAAATTGCCTTCGGAGTTCTCGAAGTCGATCGGATTGACCTTGTGTGGCATGGTGGAGGAGCCCACCTCACCGGCCTTGACGCGCTGTCGGAAGTAGCCGAGCGAGATATACCCCCACAGGTCGCGATTGAGGCCGATCAGCACAGTGTTTGCCGCGGCATAAGCGTCGAACAGCTCGGCCAGGCTGTCATGGGGCTCGATCTGTGTCGTGTAGGCGTTGAACTCGAGGCCGAGCGCCTGCACGAAGCCGCGTGCGAGCCGGTCCCAGTCGATGTCCGGATAGGC
>DASPUW010000489.1:0-13163 GCA_035622675.1 Burkholderiales bacterium
ACGCATCGCGCGCGGCGGCCTGAGCTGTGGGCGCGGTTCGCCGCGTGTTTCGCCTCGGCTGTGCTGTGCACGGCCGAGTTGCGCGCGGCTGCTGACGACACCCCGCCACAGGCGCAGTGGGGTCTGGAGCAGCTCATGATCGAGCTGGGACAGGTGCAGCATGCCACGGCACGCTTCGTCGAGCGCCGCTATCTCAAGGTGCTCAAGTCTCCGGTCGAGCTGAGCGGCACCCTGTCGTATGACGCGCCGGATCGCCTGGTCAGGCGGACGCTCGAGCCGAGGCCCGAGACCTTGACGGTAGATGGTGAGCGGGTCGTCATCGAAGCCCAGGGCCGCGTCCGCACGCTGCGCCTGGAGGACTATCCGGTGGCGTGGGCCTTCGTCGAAAGCTTCCGCGCGACGCTCAAGGGGGACATGGCGGCACTCGAGCGCTTCTACCGCCTCGCGCTGGAAGGTGGCCCGCAGCGCTGGCAACTGTCGCTGACTCCGCGAGATCCGAAGATGAGCGCGCTGATCGAGTCTGTCCTCATCGACGGGCGCAAGGGGCGAATCAACAGGATCGAAATCCGAGAGGCGCAAGGCGACCGCTCTGTCATGACAGTGGTCGAGGACGCTCAGTGAGCCGCGTCGGGCTGATTGCCGTCGGCGCCTGGGTGGCGCTCATGGCCGGCTGTGCGTGGATCGCCTGGCACGCCAACTACACCGCGGATTTGAGTGCGTTTCTCCCCCGCACGCCGACCCCGTCGCAGAAGCTGCTGGCGGAGCAACTGCGTCAAGGCGTGGTCTCGCGCCTGATTCTGGTCGGTATCGAAGGCGCTCCGCCTCAGGCGCTGGCGGCACTCAGTCAAGCGCTGGCCGCGCGCCTCGCGCGCGACGCCGAGTTTGCCTACGCCGCGAATGGATCCCAGGAGCAGCTTGCCGCGGATGGCGAATTCCTGATGCGCCATCGCTACCTGCTGAGCCCGGGCGTCACACCCGAACGGTTCAGCGTCGCCGGGCTACGCGAGGCGCTCGACAGCGACCTCGCCGATCTTGGCTCGGCGCTCGGCGCGCTGACGAGCCGGTTGTTGCCAAGCGACCCGACCGGGGAATTCATGCGCGTGGTCGAGCTGCTCGAGCCCGAAGCGGGTCCGCAGCGGCAGAACGGCGTCTGGTTCAACTCCGCGGGGACGCGTGCGCTGCTGTTGCTGCAGACGCGCGCCGCGGGCTTCGACATTGACGCGCAGGAGCGTGCCTTGGCGCGTATACGCAGCGTATTCGATGCCGTCGCTGCGCAGCAGAGTGCGCTGGAGGCGCGGCTCAGTGCCACCGGTCCGGGCGTGTTCGCCGTGGGCGTCCGCGCGCAGATCAAGCATGACGTGTCGCGCATCTCGCTTCTCGCCGTGGTGCTGGTGTCGGTAATGCTCCTCGCGGTGTACCGCTCACCGCGCGCGCTGCTCATGACGCTGCTGCCGGCGGCGAGCGGCGCGGTCGCCGGTGTGGCAGCAGTCGCTGTCGCGTTCGGTTCGGTGCACGGTGTGACGCTGGGCTTTGGCGCGACGCTGCTGGGCGAGGGCGTGGACTACGCCATCTATCTGTTCACCAACACCGCGCCGGGCAACGGGCTGCGCCGGAGCCTCGCGCGGATCTGGCCCACGCTCCTGCTCGGCGTGCTGACCTCGGTCGTCGGATTCAGCGTGCTGCTGCTGTCGCAGTTCGCCGGCCTCGCGCAGCTCGGCCTGTTTTCGATCGTCGGGCTGATCGTGGCGTATGTCGTCACGCGCTTCGTTCTTCCCGAGCTGATCCCCGATCATTTCGGCGTGCGCCCGCCCGCGGCGCTCGGCGCGGCCTTCGCCTGGCTGGCGAGGGGCGCGCGCTGGCTGCGCATTCCGCTGCTCCTCGCTGTGGTCTTGTCGGTGGCGTGGCTGGCGTCACGCGGCCATGCGTTGTGGGACGACCGTCTGGAGAGCTTGAGCCCGGTAGCCGAGAGCGACAAGCGCCTCGATGAAACCCTGCGCCGCGACCTCGGCGCCCCCGATGTGCGCTATCTGGCGGTCGCTGCGGCTGATACGGAGCAGGGCGCGCTGGAGGCGGCTGAACGCGTGGGCGCCGTGCTGGAACGCGTGCGGCGGGCTGAAGCGATCCGCGGATTCGAGTCGCCCGCGCATATTTTGCCGAGTGACGCGACGCAGCGCGCGCGACAGGCCGCCATCCCCGAGCCCGACGCTTTGCGCGACAATCTCGAACAGGCAGCGCAGGGTCTGCCGTTCCAGCCGCGGCTGTTCGAACCGTTCCTGAAGGACGCCGCAGCGGCGCGCCAGCAGCCGCTCATCAGCGCGAACGATATGGCGGGAACCGCGCTGGCGCTGCGTCTGGAGTCGCTGCTGAGCGAACGCGACGGGGCCTGGACGGCGATGCTTCCGCTGCGGGCAGTGCGGGAACCCTCGGCAGCGGCCCGTGAGCTTAGCGGCCTCGCCGGCGTGCATCTGCTCGATCTTAAGGCCGAGGCGGATGCACTGTATCGCGGCTATCGGGATCAAGCCTTGCACCTGGCCCTGATCGGTGCCGCCGCCATCGCACTGCTGCTGTTCGCTGCCCTTCGCTCGGCACGCAGGGCGGCAGAGGTGCTGCTTCCGCTGGCTGCGGCCGTCGTGGTGACCTGCGCGTTGCTCAGCCTCGGCGGCCATCAGCTCACGGTCTTCAACCTGGTCGGGCTGCTGCTGGTGGTGGGCGTGGGGTCCAACTACACGCTGTTCTTCGAGCGCGAGATCTTTCCCCGCAGCGACCCGCAGCGCACGCTGATCTCGCTCGCCAGCTGCAACGCCTCGACCGTGATCGGCTTCGGGCTGCTGTCTCTGGCGCACGCGAACGTGCTGCGCGCCATTGGCAGCACGGTTGCGTTGGGCGCCTTCCTGAGCCTGATGTTCGGCGCCATCCTCGCTGCCAGCCGCCCGGTCAGGGGCTAGTGCTAGCGGCGCGCAACCGCCTCCACAGCAGCACGGGCAGCCTCACCAGGAATTCGATGAACAAGCGCGTGTGCATCCAGGTCAGCAAGAGATTGTCGCGCACGTAGTCGAAATGCGATACGCCGCCTTCGTCCGCGCGGAAATACCGCACCGGCGCGGGCAGATTGACCGGCTCGAGGCCGCGCCAGACCAGACGGACCGCGGCTTCTACGTCGAAATCGAAGCGGCGCATCCAGCGCTGAGATTCCATCACTGCGATCAGGGGCCGGATCGGGTAGACGCGAAAGCCGTACAGCGAGTCGCCGATGCCGGCCCAGAGCGTCTCGAGATTGGCCCAGCCATTCGACACCTGGCGTCCAACCACGCGTACGCGGGGCGCGCTGGCGTCGAATACGGGTTTACCCAGGACCAGGGCTTCAGGGAAGCGCTGCGAGACGGTCATGAATTCGCGGATGCGCTGCGCCGGGTGCTGGCCGTCCGAGTCCATCGTCAGCGCATGTGTGTAACCTTGCGCGGCCGCCTTGCGCAGCCCGTGCAGCACCGCGGCGCCTTTGCCCTGATTGCGCGGCAGAGCCAACACGCGCAACCCTGCGTCGCCCGCGGCCATCTGCTGGAGCCATTCCCCGCTGCCATCGTTGCTCCCATCCACCACCACCCAGACCGGGTTCCAGGAGGTGCGCGCCGCGCGGACCGTTTCGAGCACCTTCGCGCCCGGGTTGTAGCTGGGGATGAGCACGACATGCGTCGCCGACGCCTCGCTGCACGGCGGCGGATCGGCCGCTTGCGCGCCGCCGGAAACGGCCCGCGCCGAAGGGTTCACGCCGCCGGACCAGGGCGGGGCGAGCCGGCCGGATGCAGAACGGGCGAGGGCTCCTCGGACGCCAGTGCGGCGAGCTCCTCCCGGTAGTAGGTCTGCAGGTCGTGCATGAAGACCTTCAGATCGCCGTCCACGGTGAAACGTCTGCCGAGCCGCGCGCGATACAGAATCGGGAAGCGAGGCTTGCGCAACAGCGGCCAGCCCTTGCTGAGAAACGGGCTATCGGTCTCGATGAACACGGTCTGGATCGGCGCCCGTGCGCGTTTGGCGATCAGCGCGAAGCCGCCCTTGAACTCATTCACCTGCCCTCGACGCGTGCGCGTGCCTTCCGGAAAAACCAGCAGCGGCGAGCCCTCGCGCAGGGCTTTCGCGGAGCGCCGCACCATGCTTATGGTGGAGTCGTTGCGGATATAGCCCGCCAGCCGTGAGCCGCCGCCCAGCACGACGTTGTCCCAGATCTCCGCCTTCATGATGCACGCTACGTCCGGCACGTGCGCGATGACGAACACGGCGTCGAGCAGACAGGGATGGTTGGGCGCGATGAGGATGCCGCGCTCACCGCGCAGCGCGTCGAGCGCGGACAGATCGAGGCGCCCCAGCTTGCATAGCCTCGCCAGCCACAGGAACCCGCGAAACAGGACGCCGATGATCCATCGGCCGAACCTGCTGCGCTGCGCCTGCGGCAGCACGTGATAGAGCGGCACGCTGGCGATGCTCAGCGCCACGCCGAACACGCCGAAGTACAGCAGACAGACATAGAACAAGATGTATTCGCGCAGCGTGCGGGCCGCGCACCGGACGGTCACTGCGTCTCCTCCCAGCGTGTCGCAGGCGGGCTTGCGCTCAAGGCGGGCCGGCGTAAACCCCGGCCTTCGCGCGCTGTTCCGCCACCCGTTGGATCTCGCCCCCCTCATTGTAGAAAGGGAGGCGGGCAAGAGGCAAACCGGCCACGCCCGCCTTCTCCATCAGGATCTCAAGATACTCCTGCATGTGGCCCGCGGTGTAGGTGTTGACGTCGTGGAACGTGATGATCACGGGGACCACACCGTCGATCGGCTGCAGCCGACCCTGCGCGATGGCCTGCCTCACCCGGACGAGGCCCGCCTGAAAATGGCTGCGCCGCCGCAGGCTCATGTTCCATCCGTAGATCTTGCCGTCCCGGGCGTTGATGTCGGTCAGCAGCATGTGCAATCCCGCGGCATGGTAAGCGGCGACCGTGCGCTCGTCATAGCGCCAGGATGGCGGGCGCAGCAGCGTAGGCGCCGCGCCCGTTATCGCTTCGATGTCCGCCATCCCATCGTGCAGGGATTGCGCGAGCTCGGCGTCCGACAGCCGCGTGTGGCGGATATGTCCTCCCGCGGTGCCCGTGTGCAGGCCCAGCACATGCCCCTCGGCGTGAATGCGGTGCAGTAACACCTGCCCCGCGGGCCCGCCGCCGGCGCGCGGGTCGCGGGTCTGCACGAAGAAGATCCCCTTGATGTCCGGCTGTACCGGGTTGTGCTGCAACTGCTCGAGGATAGCCCGGGTCGGATTGTACGGCTCCCACGTGCTCGGGCCGTCGTCGAAGGTGAGCAGAAAACGCACCGGCGTCGTGACCGGCGGGCCGAGCTCGGCCGGCTTGGGCGGGGGATCTGCACAGGCCGCACAGAGTGCGACTGCGGCGAGGGACGCGAACCATCGCATAACAACAGGCCGGCGCGTCAATGGCGAGCGGTCAAGCTCGCTTCGGCTCCCGCAACCGGGAGAACCTCACGTCTGAGCTTGAGCCGACGCAACTCGTACCGCACGGCGCCGCTCACGCCATGCGGCGAGACTGGTGCGCGCGCTGAGCAGGCTCGTGACGTAGTAGACCGCCTTAAACGCGGTCAGGCTGGGGCGGATCGGAGTGCCGCGGAACAAGTCGCCGGCCAGCAGGCTGACCACGGCTTCCCGCATGCGCAGCCGGTTATTCGGCTGCATGAACAGCGCGCGAATTCCGGGTCCGGTCATGCGGTAGATGAACCATGAGAAGCTGCGGACGCCGTGTCGCACTTCACGGTCGAAGCGACGCATCAGCGCCTCGGCCGCGCGCGGGTCGCGCAGCCAGGCATCGACCGCCTCGGCACCAAGAAAGGCGCTGTTCATTCCCAGCATGACGCCCGAAGAGAACACTGGATCGACGAAAGCGAAGGCGTCCCCCACCATGATGTAGCGTTCACCCACCATGCGCTCGGCCTGGTAAGAATAGTTGCCCGTAGCGGTCACGTCGTTGACGAGCCGCGCGTCGCGTAGCCGCTCGGCGAGCGCCGGGCACAGTGCGATGGTGTCGTGGAGAAAAGCCGCCGGGTCGGTGCGGCGCGTCTTCATGTACTGCGGGGTGCACACTGCGCCCACGCTGGTGATGCCATCGCGCAGCGGGATGAACCAGAACCAGCCGTGCTCGAACCACAGGATGCTGATGTTGCCTTCCTCCCGCCCGGGGAGCCGGCGGGCGCCGGCGAAATGGCCGAACAGAGCGGCGGTATTGTGCTTGCGGTTACGGTGCTTGATGCCGAAATGGCTGGCGAGAAAAGTGTCGCGGCCCGACGCATCGATCAGAAACTTTGCATCCCATTCACGCATCGTCCCGCCGGCGTCGCGCGCGCTCACGCGCACGCGGTCGGGGCGAAACGCGACGCTCGTCACGCGGCATTCCTGAAACGCGCGGGCCCCTTTCTCGACGCAGTTCTCGAACAGGACCTGATCGAACTGGGAGCGGCGCACCTGGTAGGCGTACGGGTGCGCTTTGTCCCACGCGCCACCGAAGTCAAGCGTCACCGATGCGGCGTGCTTCGGCGACACCAGCTCGGCGCCGTATTTCATCATGCCGATCGTGTCGATCTTGTCTCTCAGGCCGAGGCGGTCGAACAGAGGCAGGTTGAGCGGCAAGAGCGACTCGCCGATGTGAAAACGCGGGTGCCGCTCCTTCTCCACGATCACCACGTCACGGCCTCGCCCGGCCAATAGCGCCGCGGCTGTCGAGCCGGCGGGGCCGCCGCCGAGGATGAACACATCGCACGTCTCTGGCTGAGTTGGGTGTCCGTTGTCGTTTTTCGTCGACTTCACTAGAAAGATCCCTCAATCCGCCGCTGGATCCCGAGCGCCCCCTGGCGCTGGCGAGTATTATAGCGACCCGAGCGGATCGCCTCGCTGTTGCTGCGTGGGGCGGCCGGTGTCTAACCCAGGGAGGTCAGTGATGAACAAGCGTTTGTTGTTGGCGCTCGCGTTGCTCGTGGGCTGCGCATCGCACCCGACCAAGCTCGAGAACATTCCGCTGGTATGGAAACCCGAGAAGCATCCCAACGCCTCGGCAGGAGCCGCCTCGTCCGACCTGTTCAAAGTCAAGATCAAGGTCGCGCCCATGACCGATTCGCGCAAGGATGCGGCGTTGATCGGGGAGAACAGAGAAAAGCAGCCGGTTCGGACGGTGACGACCAGCGATAACGTGGCGCAGTTCGTCACGAACCAATTCAAGGCGCTGCTCTCGACCGCCGGCATGACCGTCGTCGACAGTGGCGAAAGCGTCGTGATCAAGGGCGATGTCCAGCAGTTCTTCGTCACCGAGACGGAAGACTATGTCGGCGACGTGCGGCTGGGTATCACAGTCACCGACGCCAGCGGCAAGTCGCTGTGGCAGGGGACCACAGCGGGCAGCTCGAACCGCATGGGGAGCTCCTACCGCGCGGACAACTATTACGAGTCGCTCAGTGATGCGCTCAGCGTCGCTACGAGCAATCTCCTGCAGAACCAAGGCTTCCAGGCGGCCGTCACGCACAAGTAGAAATGCTCTGGCTCGAGTCTATCGCGGAGCGCAGGATTCGGGAAGCGATCGAGCGCGGCGAGCTTGCCGACCTTCCTGGGCGGGGGCGGCCGCTCGATCTGAGCGACGACGCGCTCGTGCCGGAGGGTCTGCGCATGGGTTACCGCGTGCTCAAGAATGCCGGCGTGCTCCCGCCCGAGCTCGAAGCGCGCAAGCAGATCCACAACCTCGAGCAGCTCGTGCTGCGGATGGAATCAGACGACGAGCGCTCGCGCGCCCTGCGTAAGCTCCACCTGATACGCGCACGGCTGGATGCGTCGCAACCCACAGTCAACCTGCGCCTGCAGGAGCAGTATTACGAACAGTTGATCGTCCGTCTGACACAGCGTTGACGTGGATCGACGCGCGGATGGCCGCTCCGCGCGTCATGACCAAAAGACCGCGGCCACCGTCATTGCGCCGGCAGAGGGGGTCCGGCATCGTCGTAGACCGTTCGCGCTCGTGGGACAGGCTCCGCGGCACGCCTCCCGTGCCGCGGCTGTCGTCGTTCCGTTGCGCGTCGGTTTTGGCTCCCGGCGGCGGGGGCTGTAGAACTTTGGTCATATGCACCGGGAGCGGAACTGCCGTTACGCTCAAACTGTGCTCGCGCTCAGTGCAGCGCGACTGATCCACGTTCTTCTCGAGTCCGAGGTGCCATGGCGGGAACAGGCGCGACCAAGACGGAAACCAGCACACCGGCCTCAGCGAACAGGCCCCTCTTTGCGTCGGGCGGACGCCTGGTCCAGTTGATTGTCGCCGGCAGCGCAGTGCTGGTGCTGGGGTGGGCCGCCTACTACGGCATCGGCGTTCTACGCTCGAGCGCGTTCAACAATGACCGCGCGTTCCGCGTGCTGAACGAGATGGTTGTCCAGCTGGACAACTTCCAGGGCACGATGGTGAACCTGATCCGGCTTCTCCCGGAGTTCGAGGAGTGCAAACCCGCGCTCGACTGCAAGCAGCAGTGGGACCGGTACACCGGCAAGCTGAACGTGCCGGACATCAGCCTCTCCGCAGCCCCGAGCGATTCGAGGCCGGACGCCGGCGGACGGGGCGCCGTTGGTTGTAACGCTCACGCGCAAATGCCTGGTGGCGGCTCGCCCGACGGACGCTACGAGCTGTGGATCCGGGCCAGCGAGCCGGGCCGCCCCTTTACCATCCGCTCCTGCGCCGCACACGACAGCGGCGTGCAGCCTCTCGAGCTGCACGGAAGCCTTCGCAGCGGGTTGCCCCGCTTCGTCGCACAGACGTTTTTCGACGAAGCGTTGGTCACAGGGCAGGACGGGACGGTACTCGCGACCATCCGCAGCGGCGATGGAAACCTGACCCAGGTCGAATTGCACCCGGGTGGCGGGGACGCGCAGATGATCGTCGATGCGGGAGATCTCCTTCGGCGGGCGGCCGACGCAGACGCGAACAGCGACAATCCCGCCCGGCCCGATGCCAAGGCCACCGCTGCGCCCGGACCGCGGGATCCGGTCCGCTATGCGGCGGCCTTCGACAAGACCATCGCCGGCAAGAAGTACCGCGTCTTCGTGCTCCCGTTCCAGCCGTCGGCGTCCTGGTATGTGCAGCGATACGATAGCTCGGGCAACGCGAAGACAGCGCAGCCCGAGGGCACGCTGTACGTCGTCGGGCTCAAGCAGGCGCGAGTGAGTCAGCAGATCACCTACCAGCTGTGGCCGGACGGAGCGTTCGCAATCGCGGTGGTGTCTCTTCTCCTGCTGCTCTTGTGGCCGCTGCTCCGACTCAAGTTCTCGAACCCGCTGGAGCCGATCTCGCGCACAACTGCGTTCGCGGCGATGGTCTGCTTTCTGCTCATTCCCGGCGTCATCTGCATCACCGCCGTGTGGGCATGGAGCCGGGTGACGTTGATCAACTGGGCGGACGACAGCGCGCGCAGATACGCAGACGACGTCGAATCCTATCTGGTCGCAGAGCTGCAGACGACCACATCTTTGCTGCAGCGTTACCGCGACCAGGTGTATTCCCAATACACGGGTCTCAAGTGCGAATCCGTGAAAGATTTCGGTTACGGTCCCGTGCTCGACGAAGTGCCGCTCGATGCGTCCGACCTCGGGACTGGTTCGGCGGCCGTCGCGCGGAGCATGCGCGAGAAGGAGTGCCAGATTCAGTATCTGCGTAAGAAAGCGACTGATGGCACCCGTCCCGCCGGCTGGTCGCCGCTGCGGACGGTCCTGGGCTTGAATCGGGATGGTTACAGTTATGGACCGCGGCTGACTGCTTTCGGCATCACCCCTCAACGGCTGAAACTCGAACTGCGCGATCGAGAATACTTCCAGGCGTTGTCAGCCGGCGAGACATGGTTGCCCGAAGCGCCTCGGCCGGCGAGGGCGGATTCCAGCCGTTCTACGCCACCCCGAAGCTCGTGGGCGGTGGCGCCGGATGCCGGGTTTGTAGCTCAGCGGCTGTTCAACCGCGGCGACGGAGCGCTCGTGCTGCAGGTTGCCGTCGCCGACAAGCATGGGCCGTTTCATCGTGCGGTGACAGGCGACACGCGCGCATACGGGCTTACTGCATCGGTGGCGCCGCTGCTCCTGCGCTTCGCGGTCGTGGACAATGCCACGGGAGTGGTCCTGTTTCACAGCAACGAAGACCGCAGCCTGGTCGAGAACTTTTTCGTCGAGACCGAGCATAGCGGCGAGCTGCAAGGCAAGATCGGCAGGCGCTCGAATTCCCGGTCTTCAGGCCAGCCCTGGCTCGAAGATCTCTTCACCACCAACTATCTGAGCGAAGCACACCGCTTCTATGTCCGCCCGGTGAGCCACATGCCGTGGAGCGTGATCGTCTTCTATTCGACGAAAGCGCTCGGCGACGTCCCCTATCAGGCTGGCCTGGCGTCTCTGGTGACCTTTGTCCTGCTGATCGGGATCATTCTCGTCGTCGTCGTGGTTGCCGTGCGCTTGAGCGGAGGCACCGCCGGCTCCTGTCGACGCCGCATGTGGCCCCGCTGGGAGCGCCGCGCGGCGTATGTCGTCTTCGCGTGGGCAGGGGCCGGGATCATCTTCTGTATGGTCGCCGCGCTCGTCTGGAGCGCCAGGCGCGATTGGGCGCTGCCCGCGCCCATCTTCGCGCTGGGGTTGCTCGCGCTCGGGATCGCGTTGTACCAGTTTTGGCGCAGCAGGCAAACGAAAGACGCGCCGTTGCAGATTGGCAGCAAGACGCCTCGTGCCCGCTTCGCGCCCGGTGAGCTCGCGTATGTTGCCTGCCTGTTCGAGAGCGCAGTCCTGCTCTCGGCGTTGCCGGCGACATGGCTCGCCCTGCAATTCGGAGATCTGTCGTTGCAGAGCTTCGTCTACAATGGACTGGGCGCCGGCGCCGAACAGGTGGAGCGCAGGCACGCGCTCATTGCGGAAGATCTGCGCCGCTGGGATCCGGACGAAGAAAAGCGCGCGCAGCGCTACCCCAGCGCCTGGGCGCTCGCCGACGAGTTGTCGGTGCCGGGGTACAGGGTGACGCAGGGGACCGGGCAGGAGAGCGGAAAACCGGTCTCGCGCTGGGAGGTTACCTCGTTCAAGGACATCCCATGGTGGAATCTCCGTGGGCCTCCTGCCGACGATGCCCTCCTGCGATTGATCTGGTCCGCGACACACAACTCGACGGTTTCGCGGAGCTGGCTGCCCCCTGAACGGTCAGCGGGTGGGGAAGGTTCTCAGGAAGACGGGGGAAAGAGGCCAGCATCCTCCAAAACGGACGCCTGGTGGCTCCAAACGCACGCGCAGACGAAATGGCAGCGCGAATACGACGGGCATCGCGTCAGCCTCGTGGCGTGGTATTCGGAGCGCGATCGCGAGCAGTATGAGGAGTCGAAGACATCTTCTTCGGCATCGAGCCCGAAGGAGCCTCCGGCGGCCGGCGACCCGGATTCCATTCCGCTCGGGTTGCGGAAGGTTGTGCTGCTCTTGCTCCTTGCAGGCAGCCTGCTGGGGATCTATGTGCTGACGTTGAGTGTCTCGCGAAGGCTGTTTGGCTCACGCAGCGTCTTCCTGTTCGGCCCGCGGACCGCCAGGACTGCGCCGTCTGACACGAGCACTGATGATCCTGCCGAAACGTGGGGCAAGCTGAAACAAGCGGACCAGCTGTATCTCCATCAACTCGCGCACGATCAAATGGTGAACCCGACCAACGAGGAAGGCATCGAACGGCTTACCGCAGCGCGTCTGCTCAAGTTCGATCCCTGGCCGAAAATCGCCGATCCGAAGCTGCACGAGTATGCCGAGACCCAGGCGTGGGAAGAGGAAGAATTCCGGAAAGCCCAGCAAGACGCATCGCACAGCCTGTGGAACAGCATCAGGACGCCCCTCTTGGTAGTGGTTCTGATCGTCGTCGGCGTTCTCCTGTACGTATCCAGCACCACGATGCAAATCGTCACCACGGTATTCGCGGGACTCGCGAGCCTGCTGACCTACGTGTCGCAAACCCAGAATTTCCTGCGGCAGTCGGGAAAAGGCTAGCCGCAGATCTTTCACGGTCTTCTGACAGCGGTTGGCAATATTTGGCAGACCGAACCGCGGCAGATAACCTCAGGCCGTTGCTCGCCGGGCGGTGCTTCCCTCAGCGACGCTGCTCACGAGCAGCGTCGCACCAGCCGGCGATTCTTTCATCCATCGGGAGGCCACTTCTGTGAGACTTCGGAAGCTGAATGCGGTCAGCGCGGGGCTGTCGTTATCAGCGTTCGCTGCCGTGATGACGGCGCCCGCGGCCGCTGCGACGATCTACGAACAGGCGGTTGCCGCGTGCGCCAGCATGGAACACAACCCGCAGCAACACATGCAGTGCATGCGTGACCAGATGCAGGCGCGCGCTCCCACGCCTCAACAGGGACCGGCATTCTCCAGCCAGACACCGCAGTACAGCCAGCCGTCCAACTCGCAGCTGCGCGCCAGGCGCTGACCCGGACAGTCTGTTTCGCTTCCTTGAACGCGGGGGAGCCGCGGGCAATCCGGCCCGAAGAATCGCTTGTTAGCCGCACCGCGACGATCGATCTGGCGGCCCCCCGGCCTTGCTGGGTGCAGGCAACGAAGACAAGGCCGGGTTCTGGCTCGGCGGCGCGCATCACGTCGGGCACCCTTGTCCGTTGAAGCTCTCAGCAGGTCGGGTCCCATCCGATGCGCGTTTGCTCCACACGCGCAAATGCATCACGGTAGATCAAAGCCCCCGTCGCTGGGTTCTTTTCCTTCAGCCCAGGGACATAGAGCTGTATTGCTTCTCGCGAGGGTATCCAAACGCGAAGGTCCCCTTCAGCCTCGTTTTCGAATACCTGGAACGTACCGATCCCGACATAGCCCGCAAGGGGACCAAGCACGAGCGCCCGCACGACGATATCGGCCTTGCCTTCCCATCGCCTCGCAATTGCGAGGTTCCTGCGAGCCGTTGACGACAGGTGTGAGTCTGCCTGGAGGGCGCGCTGCTTGATCGTGTTGTAGACGTCGGCGTCCACCCACCACGCACCTCCGACGATCTCATCTCTCGTCTGTCGCCGCCCCTTGACCATCGAGTGTGCGAAGCGATAGTAGTAATGGGAGGGTGTGAGCAATATCTCGTCCTTGACGATCATGCCGGATCT
>DASPUW010000490.1:0-5830 GCA_035622675.1 Burkholderiales bacterium
ACGATCGGCACGATTGCGGCTATGCTTCGCCAGCGCTCGCTGCTCCGCACGCGCCCATAGCTCAGTGGATAGAGTATTGGCCTCCGAAGCCAAGGGTCGTGGGTTCGAATCCCGCTGGGCGCGCCATCCTCGGCAGGGCAGCAGGCTCGAGCGGCAACGTGCCGTCCTGTCCGAGTCGACCGTGTGATATCCCCCGCAGCTGCGAGCGTGGCCATCGCTGCCAACGCGAGCTCGCTGCGCATCCGGCCAGATCGGCTTGTGCGAGGCGCAAGCACGCAAGTAGGAGAATGCGATGGGATGTGTGTTCTGCGAGGGTGCCGGCGGCGAAGTATTGTGGGAAGACGACTTCTGTCGTGTTGTATGGGCGTACGAGGCAGACTACCCGGGCCTGTGTCGAGTGATCTGGGACCGGCACGTCACCGAGATGAACGATCTCGACGCCGGCAGCAAGAGTCAAATCATGCGAGCGGTGTTCGCGCTCGAGCGCACCTTGATCGAGGTGCTGCATCCCGACAAGATCAATCTCGCGAGCCTGGGCAATCAGGTTCCGCACCTGCACTGGCACGTCATCCCGCGCTTCAAGGACGATCCGCACTGGCCGTTCGCGATATGGGGCAGGCAGGTGCGCGAAGGCGGACATCCGCTGCCACCCGAATTCGCCATGGAGATGCGACGCGTGCTGGATCAGTCCCTCAGCGCAAAGCGCGGACTGCTCTAGACGCTATCCGCGCCTCTACTCCGAGTGAGCCCGTTCGGCCGGCTCGCGAGACGACTGAGCGGAGCGCGGAACGCCGCGCTCGGCGGGGAAGACGACCGAGAACGTGCTGCCTTTGCCCGGCTCGCTTTCCACCTCTAGACGCGCCTGGTGGCGCGACAGCACGTGTTTGACGATAGCCAAACCGAGCCCGGTTCCGCCGGTCGCGCGTGACCGGCTGCGATCAACCCGGTAGAACCGCTCCGTGAGACGAGGAATGTGGTGCGGCTCGATGCCGATGCCGGTGTCGCGCACTGCGAACACCGGTTCGCCCTCACGCCTGGACCAGGTCATTTCGATCTCGCCGCCCTCCGGGGTGTAGCGCACAGCATTGCTGATCAGGTTGGACAGCGCGCTGCGCAGCTCTTCGCCGTTGCCGAGGAGCATGTCGTTCTGCTCCAGGCGCAGGCCGAAGCGGTGTCTGCCCCCGCTCAAGGCCTGTGCCTCGCGCAACAGAGAGCGCGCGATCTCCGGCAGGTCGATAATCTCCTCGCGCAGAGGGCTCTGCGCGCTCTCCAGCTTGGATAAGGTGAGCAGGTCTTCCACCAGGCGCTGCATGCGTGTCGCCTGTTCGCTCATGAGTCTGAGCGAGCGCCGCAGCATGTCCGAATCCGGGTCCTGCATGTCGGACAACGTCTCCAGAAACCCGCCCAGGACTGTGAGCGGCGTGCGCAGCTCGTGCGAGACGTTGGCGACGAAGTCTCGGCGCGTCGTCTCGAGGCGCTCCCAGCGTGTGATGTCACGCGACAGCAACAGCTTGTCGCGGTCCCCATAGGGCACGAGCTGCACCGACAGAGTGAGCTCCTGGTCGTTGCGCGACAGGCGCAGCACGAGCGGCTCGCCATAGTTGCGCGTTGCCAGGTACTCGAGGAACTGCGGCATGCGCACGAGATACGTGATCTGCTGGCCGCGGTCGCGCTGGCTGGACAGCCCGAAATAGACCTCGGCGGGCGGGTTGCACCACTCGATGCGATCGTGTTCGTCGAGCACGATAACGCCCTCGGGCAGAGCAGCGCCCGCCTGCTGGAACCGATCGAGTGCGGCCGACAGACGCGATTCGATCTGCGTACGTCGGCGCAGCAGGCGTGCAAGACCGGCAAAGATTTCCTCCCACTCGCCGCGGCCCTCGGGCAAAGCGGAGGCGCTCGGCTCCTTCAGCCACTGATGCAGGCGTGAAAGATTAGCGATGTGATGGAAGAGCGCGAGCAGCAAGCCGGCCGCCCACACCGCCAGTGCACCGGGAGCGCCGAGGATGGGCCACAGGATCAGCGCTGCGATGCACGTCGCGAAGACCGCCGTGAGCGGCCGGCCCCAAAGCTTGAGCACTGGCTTGCTCCTCAGGGAAGCTCTGACCAAGTTTCACAACACGGTGCGAATGCATGCAACGCACCACGACGCAGCCCGCTCAGGATTATCCCAGAATCGGCGCGCACCCGCGGTGCGCTGCGGCAATCAGCGAACCTTCACGCCGTCGGCCTCCCACCGGTCGGCTTAGCTGGCCGATAGCCTGTAGCCGGCACCGCGCACGGTCTGAATCAAGCCGTCGTGTTCAGACGGCTCCAGGGCTTTGCGCAGCCTGCGAATGTGCACGTCGACAGTGCGCTCCTCGACGAACACGTGATCGCCCCACACCTGATCCAGCAGCTGGGTGCGAGAATGCACGCGCTCGGGATGTGTCATCAGAAAATGCAGCAGGCGAAACTCGGTAGGCCCCAGATGAACCGCATCGCCCTTGGCGCTGACGCGGTGCGTGGTGGGATCGAGCTTGAGCGAGCCGAGCTGCACGATGTCATCGGTCATCTGCGGCGAGCGCCGCCGCAGGACCGCCTTTACCCGCGCATTGAGCTCACGTGGCGAGAAAGGCTTGATGATGTAGTCATCGGCGCCGGTATCCAAGCCGGTGAGCTTGTCCTGCTCGTCGGCGCGCGCGGTCAGCATGATGATGGGCACCGTCTTGGTACGCTTGTCGGCACGCAGGCGCCGGGCCAACTCGATGCCCGACAAACCGGGCAGCATCCAATCCAGCAGGACGAGGTCGGGCAGGGCGTCCTGCACCAGACGCATCGCCTGCTCCGCGTTATCGGCGCGCAGTGGCTGGTGTCCTGCCTGTTTCAGATTGTAGGCGATCAGCTCTTGGATTGCGGGCTCGTCCTCGACCACCAGCACGGTCGCCGGCATGCGTTTCTCCCGGGGAGTGGACCTCGCGGCGCATAGCTTATGAAAGCATTGTTACGATGCAGTTACAATCGCTCCGAAGACGCCCGCGTTCTCCGCCTCCGGCGCGGTCGGTTATTATCCTCCTCCCGGCCCGGCCGGTTTGCGCGCTTGGCGCCATGACCACGCCTCAACCCACCGAAATCGTCCTCCATCAGGCTTCGCGCATCCTGGAAATCGCTTTTTCCGATGGCCGAACATTCCGCTTGCCGTGCGAGTTTCTGCGCGTGCACTCGCCCTCCGCTGAGGTGCGCGGACACGGACCCGGGCAGGAGGTGCTTCAAGCCGGAAAACGGGAGGTCGGGATCGGCGCCATCGAGCCGGTCGGTGGCTATGCCGTCCGTCTGGTGTTCTCCGACGGACACGACACGGGTCTGTACTCCTGGGAGTATCTGCATCACTTGGGAGTGAATCAGGACCGCTTGTGGGCCGAGTATCTCGAGCGGCTGGCGCGCGGCGGCGCGAGCCGGGAACCGGCGCAACGTGCGGAATCCGAACGTCCCGAATCCGAGCGGGTGATACGGCAATCCGGCCCGGCTGCAACCTGGAAGAAACTGTGACGATGCCCGGGAACGACGACTCACCGGTGCCGGGCGGTAACGGCAAGACCGCCGACTTCGGCTTTGAAACCGTGCCCGAGGCTGAAAAGGCGCAGCGCGTGGCGGGGGTGTTCGACGCCGTTGCCGCGCGCTACGACCTGATGAACGATCTCATGTCGGGCGGGCTGCATCGCTTATGGAAGCGCTTCACCGTCGAGCGGAGTGGTGTGCGGCCGGGCCAGTCGGTGCTGGATGTAGCCGGCGGCACCGGTGACTTGGCCCGCCTGTTTGCTCGGCGCGTGGGCGTGTCGGGTCAGGTGGTCCTGACCGACATTAACGCTAGCATGCTCACGCGGGGGCGCGACCGGCTGGTTGACGCGGGAGTCGTGGCCCCCGTTGCCCGGTGCGACGCGGAACGACTGCCGTTTGCCAGCGGCCGCTTCGACTGCGTCTGCATCGGTTTTGGGCTGCGTAACGTGACGCGAAAGCCCGATGCGCTGCGCGAGATGACACGCGTGCTCCGCCCAGGGGGGTGTCTCCTGGTACTCGAGTTCTCGCAGGTCTGGGCACCCCTCAGGCCACTCGTCGAAGCCTATACCTTCGGCGTGTTGCCGCGCCTCGGCCGCTTGGTCGCCGGCGACGCGGCGAGCTATCGCTACCTGGCCGAATCCATCCGACTGCAGCCGTCCCAGGGGGAGATGAGCGCGCTCCTGGCGGCGGCCGGGCTGGAGCGGCTGGAATACTGGAACCTGAGTGCGGGCGTGGTCGCGCTGCACCGCGGTTATCGCCTCTAGACGCAGTCAGCGCATGCTCTCGAAGCCGGCGGCGGCAGCCATCAACCACGCGATGCGCGATGCCGGCTGGGCGCGTGTGCGTCTGCGCCCTTTTGCCGGGCGCAGCGTGCGATTTCATGTGCCCCCCCTTTCGGTCGTGCTCCGCGTCGAAGCCGACGGCTGGGTGGCGCCCGCTCCGCCTGAGACCGAACCCGCGGCGATCGTGCACGTGAGCGGTCCCGCGCTGCTGCGTTTCGCGTGGCTGGGTGACACCACCGCGCGCCAGGAGGTGCAGATCGATGGAGATGGGGCGCTCGCGGCCGCCGTGACGGGTGTTCTGGCTGGCCTGCGCTGGGATGTGGAGGAGGACCTGAGTGTGCTCGTCGGCGACATCGCTGCGCGTCGCCTGGTGCGGGGGGGTGCGGCGCTGTTGGCCTGGCAAAGCCAGGTGGCCTCGCGATTGGCGCGAGCGTTGGCCGAATACTGGACGGAGGAGGAGCCGCTGATCGCCAGTCGCGCTGCGCTCAGCGGGTTTGCGGGTGAGGTGGATGCGCTGCGCGACGACACTGAGCGCCTGAGCCAGCGGATCGACCGCCTGAGGCGCGCGGGCAGCTGAGGCGCTGGCG
This sequence comes from Burkholderiales bacterium, assembly GCA_035622675.1. Taxonomy (GTDB): domain Bacteria; phylum Pseudomonadota; class Gammaproteobacteria; order Burkholderiales; family SHXO01; genus SHXO01. The sequence goes on from DASPUW010000490.1 coordinate 4,907, forward strand.
ATGCGTCTTGCCCGGCTGGTCAAGATTCTGTGGGTAGCCCATCGTTTCGGCCTGGACGAGTTCCTGCTCGGCTCTGAGCAATTCCCCGCGCTGCGTCGGCTAGCGCACCCGCTGTCTGCGCGGCGCAAGGTGGATAAGCCGCGTGCGGTCCGCCTGCGTCAGGCCCTCGAAAACCTGGGCCCGATCTTCGTCAAGTTCGGCCAGGTGTTGTCCACGCGTCGCGATCTGTTACCCCCCGACATCGCGGACGAGCTGGCCAGGTTGCAGGACAGCGTGCCGCCGTTCGACTCCGGGTTGGTGGTGCAAACACTGGAGCGCGTCTACGGGCGGCCCTTGCGGCAGGTGTTCGCGAGCTTCGACATAAGGCCGGTGGCGAGCGCTTCGGTGGCGCAGGTGCACCTCGCACAGCTGCCCGATGGAACCCGCGCAGCGGTCAAGATCCTACGACCCAAGATTGGTCGCGTGATCGCCAACGATGTAGCGCTGCTGTACAGCGCGGCCGCCCTGATCGAGGTGCTGTGGAAGGATGGCAAGCGCCTCAAGCCGCGCGCGGTCGTCGCCGAGTTCGAGCGCCACCTGCGCGACGAGCTCGACCTGATGCTCGAAGCTGCCAATGCCAGTCAGCTGCGGCGCAACTTCGCGGGCTCTCCTTTGCTGCGCGTTCCCGAGGTGTACTGGGACTGGTGCTCGAGCGAGGTGATGGTGATGGAGTCGATGGCTGGTATACCGATCAGCCAGGTGGATGCGCTCCGTGCGCAGGGCGTGGACCTCGCACGCCTGGCGCGCAGCGGTGTCGAGATCTTCTTCACGCAGGTGTTCCGCGACGGCTTCTTTCATGCGGACATGCATCCCGGCAACATTCTCGTGGACGCGCACGGGCGTTACATCGCACTCGACTTCGGGATCATGGGCACCCTGACGGAT
>DASPUW010000491.1:0-9356 GCA_035622675.1 Burkholderiales bacterium
TGTCGTATGGATTCTCGGTAGCCGAGAGATATCGCAGCGCTGCCGGCATCGTAGCAAAGGTGCTGCGAGGAACGAAACCAGCGGCCATTCCCGTCGACTACAGCATGAGATTCAGGCTTGTAGTTAACCTGAAGACCGCAAAGGCCCTCCGGCTTAAGGTCCCGCAGTCGGTGCTGATTCAGGCCAACGAGGTCATTCGATGACAGCCCGCATTTTCGCCAGATTTGAGTCGAAGTGATTGTCGACGAATGGCTGCTTATAGGCATTTTGAGATGCGAGCACAGGGTCCGGAGTTGGCCGGCCGGGTCGGTTCGTCAACGTCAGATGGTAACCGCTCGGACCGGCCGGTCTGGGCGCCGGAGTAGACATCGGAGTTACGACGACTGCAATACCTCCGTCTGCGGTCGCCGGCTAGGTAGCCTGGATACCGGACAGGTTCCGACGTAGCCGACCCTCTCTGGTCGTACGGCACGCCCGCTACCGGTTGTTCAATCTACGCAAAGCCGTCAGTCGCGCTACAAGAGCAAGTCATCGCCTCTTCGTGCAAACGCGACCATCCGCTCCAAGTGCCTGTGAAGAGACCTGAGCCGAGACCGGCCGTACAATGCCTATAGGCGTGCACGAGTAGGGGAGTCCTATGATCGCGAAGGAACTCGAAGTCACGCTGCACACGGCCTTCATGGACGCGCGGCAGAAGCGCCACGAGTTCATCACCGTTGAGCATCTATTGCTGGCGTTGCTGGACAACCCTTCTGGATCCGAGACCCTGCGTGCCTGTGCGGGCAATATTGAGAAGCTGCGCAAGCTCCTGACCGAGTTCATCAACGAACACACCCCAATCGTCACCGACGTCGAGTTGAACACTCAGCCTACGCTGGGTTTCCAGCGGGTCCTCCAGCGCGCGATCATGGACGTGGAGTCCTCGCTAAAGTGGGAGGTAACCGGCGCCAACGTGTTAGTGGCAATTTTTGGCGAAAAGGACTCGCACGCCGTCTACTTCCTGCAGCAGGAGGGGGTGACGCGCCTCGACGTCGAGAAAAACATGCCTCAGGAGACGATGGCCGATCACAGCGAGTTCCTGATTCCCAAGCGTGCGCTGACCGGAAGGGACGAGGTGGGTAAGTCAGTATTCAAGTCGTTCGACGTAGCATCGCAGATCGTCGCGTTCGACTCTCGCCCAGGGGTCGTTTTCTACGAGATGTATGCAACCGAGGGAATCCCAGCTGTCACCGGACATGAACCGGACCCGATGCTAGCGAAGAGCGGGTCTTTTCCAGCGCCAGGGGCGACTCTGTTTAGACTGGTGCGCTTTGCTCCGGGGCAAGCGGAGGGCACCCAGGTTGATCCGCGTGCCTACGAGAACTTCCTTAAAGAGCTATCGCAAAAAGTTCCAGGCATGGCAGAGCACTTCGAACGCGATGCGCCGGGAATGCATACCTCCGACACTGTGGACTACGGAATCGTTATCCGAGGGCAAATGATCTTGGAGCTTGACGATGGAAAGACGGTGCATCTGCGCCAAGGAGACTGCGTGGTGCAAAACGGCACGCGCCACCGTTGGCGAAACCCGTTGCCCGAACCATGTCTTATGGCGTTCGTGTTAATTGGGGCCAAGCGCCAGAGCTAGTACCCTTCTCTGCTCAACGCCGCTGACCAGAGATTCCCGACCCGCTTGTCGCATGGCCGGCCGGGGCCGAGAGCTGCGCTACGAATAGCGGACGCTCCACGCCGTAGTCGACGCCAAGCTGCCGTTCGTCATCATGCAGAGCGGACGCCCGAAACGGAAAAGCGGACGATCGACGTCCAGGTTCAGGGACGCATCTCGGCAGGCGCGGTGGCGCTCGTGCGCATCCCTGAGGAGCGGACAGCTTCCGAACGAAGCTTGCAAGGTTCCCCCCTGTGTTGACCTCCGCCGTGTTACCAGAGAAACTAAAAGCGACCACCGTCACCATGGACCCATCAAAGGAAGGGATGGCAAAGGGCGAGCGCGGGAGGAGAGATGAACCAATGTATCCGTCTTCTGCTGGCTTGCACGACTTTCTTCCTCATTGCAACATCTTGGAACGCCCCTGGTTCCTCCCAGACGAAGATACCGCGGGTGGGCATTCTGGTGGTCAATCCTAGGCAGAGCGCCGCCATCCAGCAATTCTTCGAGCCGTTGCCCCGCACGCTGAGCGAGCACGGCTGGGACGCGGGCAAGAACGTCCTATTTGAGTTTCGCGATGCGGGAGGCGACCCAACACGATTGAGCGATCCGGCCGCCGAACTCGTACGGTTAAAGGTCGACGTACTATTTCCCGTTGGGCCGCCTTCTGTGCGTGCCGCCTTCGCAGCGACACAGGACATTCCCATCGTCGCTCACGATCTTGAAACCGATCCAGTGGCGGCGGGTTATGCTCAGAGCTACGGCCGACCAGGTCGAAACCTCACCGGGCTGTTTCTCGACAGCCCTGACCTGACGGGGAAGTGGCTCGAATTGCTCAAGGCCATGGTTCCCCACTTGTCCCGGGTCGTTGTACTTTTTGACGCGACCTCTGGCCCGGTCCCGCTGAATGCGGTGCGCACCGCTGCACCGGCAGTTGGAGTTAAGCTCCAAGTGCTAGAAATCCATAAGCCTGAGGACATTGAGAGAGCTCCGTCCGCCTTCGGCGGGCGCGTGCAGGCTATGATTGCGCTTCCGTCCCCGATGATGTACGGGGAGAACGCCCACCTTGCCAAACTTGCCAAGAAGCACCGATTGCCGGCAGTCTCCATGTTCGTTCCCTTCGCAGACGCTGGTGGGCTGCTAGCTTATGGCCCCAACATGGCTTCGACTGTTGAACAATGCGCCGTGCTCTTGGCGAAAGTGTTGAGCGGGACTAAGCCCGGAGATCTGCCTATAGAGCGCCCCACGAAGTTCGACTTCGTGCTCAATCTGAAGACCGCCAGGGACTTTCACCTGACCGTTCCAGATACCGTCTTGTTCAGAGCGGACAGAGTAATCGAAAAGTAAGTGCAGAACGGCGGTGTGGTTACCGAGTTACTCCTGCTGCGCGCAGGCGAGTTGATCGTCTAACCGCACGTCTGCCAGTGAGTAGCCCGCAGACAGTCTGCATCGGGTGGATTGAACGGCGACCTCGAAGGACCGGTCATGGCCCGTTAAGAGACGCTGCGAAGGTCTGCTCTTCGAGCAAAAAGCCAAAGATCTCCCGGACAGTCTGTCGTAACGCATTCCCACGTCGTCCGAATGCCCGGACACCAGCGAGCACCATTCTCAAGAACTCTTAGTGGCCAGCCGCGAGCCCGACGATGGTCTCGAAGCCACCCCAGAACATGCGCTTGCCGTCGAAGGGCATCTTCGAGGGGTCCATCGAGTCCTTGATCTGTGGATCTTCCATGACCGCCTTGTTGATGCGGTCGCGATCCTCCTTGTTCCGATACACCACCCACGCCAAGGCGATCACCTCGCCATCCTTGAGCTGTACGGCCTGGGGAAATGATGTGACCTTGCCCGGCTCAACGTCATCGCTGATCGAGTCGGAGTAATACAGAGCCCCGTGGCGCAGATGGGCCTTGCCCCAGTCCGCAGACATGCGCTTGTAGGTATCGAGGTTGGCACGGGGAACGGGGATGACTATGGCGTCTATGTAATTCGGCATGGGACCCTCCGCTGTGTAAACCGATTGGACCGGTCGCGCCCGCGGCCGTTCCGCCTCAAACCCTCAAATCTCTGCGCGGCGGCCGAGGAGGCCGCGCTGGCAAGCTCGCCGTACACGCTTGCAAAAGTTACCGAGGGCGCGATCAATCCGCTGGCGCTGATCAAGCCTGACAGAGGGTCGGATGGAATTCAAGCCAGTGCTTCCCTCGCCATGAGGCTTCGTAATAATTGTGGACTACAATCCGCCAGCGCATTTATTGCGCGCATCGGCATTGGCGGTGATGAATCGCGATCCTGTTTCGGTCGATCTCGGGTTGCAGGGCGGCGGCGCGCACGGGGCATTCACCTGGGGCGTCCTGGACCGCCTGCTCGAGGAGTCATGGCTCCTCTTCGACGGCGTTTCCGGCACCTCGGCCGGGGCGATGAACGCTGTCGTGATGGCCGACGGGCTGGCTGCGGGCGGACCGCCGCACGCGCGCACCGCTCTGGAGCAGTTCTGGAAGCGAGTGTCCGATGCTGCCCTGCTCAGTCCGCTGCGCCGCGGCCCGCTCGAGGTCCTGACCGGCAGCTGGACGCTCGACTATTCGCCGGTGTTCGCAGCATTGGACATCGCGAGCCGGGTGTTCTCTCCGTACGACGTCAACCCGTTCGGCGCGAATCCTCTGCGCCAGATCCTCGCGGACAGCATCGACTTCACGCGGCTCGCGCGCGCGCAGATCAAGATCTTCGTCACCGCGACCAACGTGCGCACCGGCCGCGGGCGCGTCTTCCGCAACCCTGACATCACACCCGACGTGCTGCTGGCCTCGGCATGCCTGCCAACGCTTTTTCAGGCGGTGGAGATCGACGGCGATCCGTATTGGGACGGCGGCTATACCGGTAATCCCACCATGGTGCCGCTGATCCGGGAGTGCTCGTCCTCGGACACGATCCTCGTGCAGATCAATCCGATCGAACGGCCCGGCACTCCGCGCAGCGCACGGGAGATCCACAACCGGCTGAACGAGGTCGCGTTCAACGCGGTGCTGATGAAGGAGTTGCGCGCGGCAGCGTTGTTGCGAAAAGCGGCCGACCCCGGCTCGGACGAGGGCAGGGTCTGGGCGAAGATGCGCGTGCACCGCATCGCGAGCGACGTGATGCTCGATCTCGGCTACTCCTCCAAGCTCCTCGCCGATTGGGAATTCTTCCAGGTGCTGCGCGACGAAGGGCGCAAGGCGGCACAAGCGTTCCTCGATGCGCACGGTAAGGATCTCGGCCTGCGCTCGACGCTGGACGTCGACCAGTTCCTGGACGGGATCTGAGCCAGCATGCGGCGGGCGCTCTAACCCATGGGACTCGCCGGCATCCTGCTTGGCCTCGGGGCGCTCGTTTGGCTGTCGTTCCGCGGCTGGAGCGTGCTCGTGCTTGCCCCTGCCGCCGCGCTCGTCGCCGCGCTTTTTGCGGGGGAGCCGCTGCTCGCCCACTGGACGCAGACATTCATGGGCGCCGCCGCTGGCTTTCTCGCCCAGTTCTTCCCGCTGTTTCTGCTTGGCGCACTGTTCGGCAAGTTGATGGAGGACTCCGGGTCAGTCTCGGCGATCGCGCAGTTCATGACCGAGAAGTTGGGACCCAGGCGCGCGATCCTTGCCGTGGTGCTCGCGGGCGCCCTGGTCACGTACGGCGGCGTGAGCCTGTTCGTCGCCTTCTTCGTGCTCGGGCCGATGGCGCAGGCACTCTTCCGCGCGGCAAACATTCCTGGCCGTCTCATGCCGGCGGCGATCCTGCTTGGTACGTCAACATTCACGATGTCCGCACTGCCTGGCACGCCGTCGATCCAGAATGCCATTCCGATGCCGTTCTTCGGCACCACGCCTTTCGCTGCGCCCGGGCTGGGCATCATCGCGGCGGCGATCATGCTCGGGTTCGGGATGTGGTGGCTCGCGCGCGCCGAAGCCGCGGCGCACCGCGCCGGCGAGGGTTACGGCGATACGTCGGTCGCGCCGGACGCAGCCGCCGACGACCCGCTCGTGCGCGAGCGCGCGACGACTGCGGCAGCTTTCGACCCAGCCGAAGTCCACCATGGCCGGCACGGCGCGGCCGCTCCCAGCATCGCGGTGGCGATCCTGCCGCTCGTCACCGTGGTGCTGGTCAATCTCGCGATGTCGCTCGCGGTGCTGCCGCGCCTCGATACGACGTTCCTCGCCGAAGAGCGGTGGGGCGGCATCGAGCTCACGTCGGTGAGCGGCGTGTGGTCGGTGATCGTGGCGCTCGCGGCGGCGATCATCGTTCTCGTCGTGCTCAACCGCGGACGGCTGCCCAGCTTGCGCGAGACGGTCGATGCTGGCGCGAATGCCTCGGTGCTGCCTGTACTGAGCGTGGCAAGCCTCGTCGGATTCGGCGCGGTCGTCGCGGCGCTGCCGGCGTTTGCGCTGGTGCGCGACTGGGTGCTCTCGATCGGCGGCGGGCCGCTCGTCTCACTCGCGGTGGCGATCAACACCCTTGCAGCGCTGACCGGCTCGGCGTCCGGCGGCATGACGATCGCGCTAGGCGCACTCGGTGACACCTACATGCAGCTCGCCGCCGAGCTCGGCATCGATCCGGGGCTGATGCACCGTGTTGCGGTGATCGGCGCGGGTACGCTCGACACCCTGCCGCACAACGGCGCGGTGGTGACCTTGCTTGCGGTGTGCGGGTCGACTCATCGCAAGAGCTACTTCGACATCCTGATCGCTGGCATCGTCGGGCCAATCCTCGCCCTGGTGGGCGTGATCATGCTCGGCTCCGCGTTCGGGTCCTTCTAGGAGCAAAAAGGGGCTTTTAGGACTACGACAGCGCGGGACTAGGTCGCATCGTCAATCTCGGCCGGCGGGTAGTAATAGCGGCTGCCGAGTGCATCCACCCGCTTCCAGAACTCCGGCCCTGACGCCAGTCCGCGTGTGTCCTTCGCCGCCGCTTGCCGCCACATCGCCCACGAATCTGGATGCAGCCGGCTCGCCTCGGCCATCTGCACTTGCGCTTCGGCTTCTCGGCCCTCGCGCAGCAGATACCGCCCAAGGTGGAAGCGCGCGTGCGCCTCGGCAATGCTCGGATCGGGCAGTTTCAGTTTTTCCGCGGCACGGGTCGCATTCATCGCGTGCACGCTCCCGGAGCCGTGCAGCACCCAATCGCGAACGGCATCGAAATACTGCGTCTTGACCCGGTTGCGCTCGGCCACTGCTTCGTCGGGAAGCGTGAAGGTCTTGCGATCCATTGCACGGAACGCGTCCATCGACCCCGCGGTCTCAGCCGGACGGACGATGCGGCCTTCCTCGTCGATCCACACGGCCTGAGGCACGTTCACCATGTTGTAGAGATCGGCCAGATGGTGATGACGATCGATCAAGCAGGGATAGGTAGCGCCCGCCGCCTCGATCCACGGCCGCGCGGTCTCGGCCTGATCCAACGCAACGGCTACTACCGTGAAACCATGATCCTTCATATCGCCGTACAGTGACTGCCACACGGGCAAGTCTAGACGGCACCCTCACCAGGAAGCCCAGGTCGCGAGGAAGACCTTGCGACCCCGGTACGACGCCAGCGAGTGCGTATTGCCGTCGAGATCGGGCAACGTGAAGTCCGGCGCCTGCAACGTGGCGAGCGCGGCACTGCGTTGCACAGCGCCGCTACCAAGAACCCACACGCTCGACGTGGTGTCATGCACCACGGGTTGGCCGCTGTGACGCCACATGGCAGCAAGGTTTAAGCGGCCGCCGCGGGTGATCTCGCCCGCTTGCGCCCTTGGCAATGGAACGCACACGTCGCCGTGACACAGCCCCTCGGGTTTCCAGGACCAACCGGTGGCCTGCTCGATGGCCACGTGGCCAAGCCATAGTTCGTCGCCATCGGCGATCGCATCAGGCAAGTGTGTCTCACGCTGTTCATGAAGGACGGTTATCACGACGATCAACTCCTTTGGTTCGGCCAGTAGGAAATTAAACCGTATCACCTGTCGCGGTATGGCTCAAGCCAGGCAAGACTTAGCGCGCGCAAATCCTCAAAAGCGTACGCTAGAGCCGATAGACGCGCACTGCATTGTCGTGGAGCAGCCCGCGCTGCTCCGCGAGCGGCAGGTGCGCCACCGCAGCCCGAAACCCCGTGTAGATCGTTTCGAACGTGCCGCATAGCTTGTCGACCGGAAAATTGCTGGCGAACATGCAACGCTCCACGCCGAAGATGGCAATCGTGTCTCGGATGATCGCCCCGTTCGCTTCGAGGGTCCAAGCCCTATCTCGCTGACCCAGGCCGGAGATCTTCACGAACACGTTGCTGTACCGCGCGAGGGCGCTCATCGCTGCGCGCCAGCCTGCAAGGCCCTCCACCGTTCGATCCACGGGCAGCCCGGTGTGATTCAGGATAATGGCCGTGCGCGGGAAGTCGCGCGCCAGGTCGCAAGCGGCATCGAGGTGCCACCAGGGCGTCTGGAGATCGAAGGACAGCGACAGCCGCTCGAGCAGCGCGAAGCCGCGACGCCAGCGCGGATCGTCCATCGAGCCGGGAAGCCCGCGCCTTGCCTGATCGGGCCTTTGCGCCGCGTGTGGCTTGTGCCGGATCCCGCGCACCAGCGCATGCTCGGCGTGTCTGGCAAGCAACTCGGCGGCGTCATCTTGATCCAGCTCCGCGTGGGCAACGCACGCGGTAGGCAGACCGTGCCTGAGCCGCAGCGCATCCAGCCACCTGGTTTCTCCAACCGGATCTCGCGGGTCCCAGTCCGCTTGCACATGTACGGTCATCGCGATGCGATTGCGCCCGGCATCGTGTCGATAATCCGCCGGCGAGTAGCTCTTTCGCAACGCTTCGTAGTCTCCATAGCGAAACGCGATCGGTTCGGGATCGCAGAGCCAGGGATAGTAGTTGCGCTCCAGGTCCCAGAAGTGTTGATGCGGGTCGACGATCGGAAGCTCATTCCCGTCTACCCCAACACCGGTCTCATCTGTGCTCATCTACGTTCACCTCATGCAAGACCCGAGGGCAGCCGATTGAAGGATATATAATCGGCCGATGAAATCCGAGCAGAAGATCGTCGCGCTGGGCGCCGCGAGCGGAGTTGTGACGATGGCGGTAAGTGTTTGGGTCCTCGCCAGCGTCCTGCCGGCGCCATCGATTCCTGATGCGCTGGCGGAGCGTCTTGGTTACGCGCTTCGCGCCAACGTCTTCGCGCTCGTGCCGTTCTTCGTCATGCTGATCACGATCGGCAATTCGCGTTTCCTGAGCGAGGCGATCGACCCTACGCGTCGAGCGGAAAGCGCGCCGATGCAGATCGATGGGCGCGTAGCCGACAACACGCTGCAGCAGAACTTCGTTTTCGCTGTGGCCTCGCTCGCGATGAGCACGACGATCCCTCTTCCGCATCTGCAGGTGGTCTGGGCGTGCGCGATCGTATTTCTGGTTGCGCGCTTTGTATTCTGGCTGGGCTACCGGATCAATCCCCTGTATCGCGCGCCGGGGATGTCGGCCACCGCGTACATGAACCTCGGGATGATCCTCTACGTCCTGTTCCGCACGTTTTTGGTCGTTTGACGGCGCGGCCCAATGCCGCGCATCTACCGCGGACCACGACGTTCAGCGTTGCTGGATCAATAGATTGAGGCGATCGACCAGCGACCGCTTCTGGCTCTCGAGATCCTGGTATTGCGCATATAAGCGGTTCAGGTCATCGGTGTATCGCTTGATGCGGTTGTCACGCTCAGCCCTCTGCCGGACC
>DASPUW010000492.1:0-4171 GCA_035622675.1 Burkholderiales bacterium
GCGTCCACCGGGAATAGGGCGATCGAGCAGACCGATCGGCATGTCGACGGCGATCGCCACCGGCTGCTCGGCCATCGCCAGCACTTGTTGGAAGTTGGCGCACCGTCGCCCGATCACGCGCTGCGGCCGGTCGCTCGATGCGCTCACCGCCGCGAGGATGACGAACCACCCTCCCCGACAACCGTCTACTCCTGCTACCCAGACGAGCGGCTGTTTCCGTCCGGGCAATACGATGCCTGAAGTCAAAGCGTGAGTTCGACGCGCACAGTACCAGCACGGTCATGGCGAGCGGTCAGCTTGACGACGCCGCGCATGGGCGCGCGGACCACCCACTCGACTTTGATGCGCTCGTCGGTCACATCACCGCTCCAGCCGGCCCAGCTGCTCGGTGTCACCGGCTTGTAGGCGCGACCTTCGAGCTGGCCGAGTTCTTCGCGCGGCCGGCCCGTCTCCAGGATCGCGCCTTGCGGCAGCTCGATCTCGCATACCACGCCGCGCGTGAGCTTGTTGGTGAGCGCGCGTTTGGTCACATAGCTGGGCAGCCACCCGCTGTTGCGCACCACGAGCTTGACGTTCCATGTGTCATTGCCCAGGGGCGCCGCCGCCGCTTCGTGCAACTCGAGGCGTGGCGAGATCAGCAGCTGCCAGGTGAGCCAGGCCGGAAACCGCTCGATCTCCTTTTCCAGCAAATCCCGCGGCGGATTGCTCCACGTGTACAGGACATCCCAGCCGCCCAGCTCCACGGGGCCGAGCTGCGGATGCTGGAACGGGTACCAGGGCACGAACCCCTTGCCGCCAAGCGCCTCGTCGTTCCACCGGAGCAGCTTGAGGTCGTCCTCTACCGGGTGCTCGCGATACCACTCGATGAATTTGTAGTCGGTGATGCCAGCCTGACGCTGCGGGCTCCAGATCTCGACGGTCCAGGCGAACACTCCGCCGTGATCGTACATCCAGTCGTCGAAGGAACCGGTGATGACTTCCTTCGGGTGATAGCGGAAGTCATGGAACACCGAGATGTTGGGATAGCCGGTGAGCTCGGTGCCGCGCGCGCCGATCTTCTGATACGTCCATAGATCCTCGATCGGCAGCGTGTCGTCCGCGTGGTGCGAGTACGGACGCAGCAGCACTCCACTGTAGGTGTGAAACGCGACCGCCGTGGTGATGTTCGGGTGCGAGGCGATGAATTCCACCGCCGCGCGCACCTCCGGCTCGGACGCGGGGAACGGGCCGGCGCCGTATTGCTCGTGCTCCTGACGCCAGCCAGCCGGGAAGTTGCGATTGAGGTCGAGCTGCTCGCGGCGCGGCTGCAGCTTGATCAGGCTCCCGTCGTAATGCTCCAGCTGCCCCTCGGGCAACAGGCGATAGTAGTCGCCGCCCGTTTCCGTCGGCTCACGCCGCACGAGCAGGCGTACGTCGCGCTCCGACACCTTCCACGGCCCGTCCGGATCGCGGATGCGCATCGTCAGCACGCGCCCGTCGCCGTCGATGTCCTCGCGCTTCAGGCCTCCAACCGGCTCCTCTTCGTAGGGGTAAGGCCGCGTGCTCGAGCGGATCAGCTGCGGTGTGTCCGCCAGCGCCCATTCCGCCCCATCAGGGTTCAGCCTCGGACAGACGTATACGACCCGCGTGTCGAGGCAGCGCTTGACCTCGGCGTCGCTCGCGTAACGCGTGACAAGATGACGCACGAAGTAAAGGCAGGCCATCGAGCCAGCCACCTCGGTCGCGTGGATGTTGCCGTCGACCCAGAGCGCCGGCTTCTCCGAGTCGGGGCCGGTGGCCGTGTTGGTGAGCGTCGCCAGCCAGATGTCGCGCCCCTCGAAGCTGCGGCCAATGGACTCCACGCGCATGAGCTGCGGGTACGCAGCCGCGAGGTCACGCAACCGAGCCGTGAGCTCTGCGTAACGGTAGTACGTGTCAAAGTGGATGTCGGGCATTCACGCGCCTCGGAGCACCCTCTAGGCGCAGACGGTCCGCGAGCGCGGACCGTCGAACTGCGGGCGAGCCGCGCGCGTCAGCGCCCGCCGCCGGGTCTCGACGCTCCTGCCGGCTTCTGCGCCGGCTTCTTCTTGCGCTGCGGGCGGGTGTTGCCGTAGCTCCCCGCAAAGATCTTGCCCTTGCGTGAGCGGATATCTCCTCGTCCCATGCTTGCGATCCTCTGGCTGTGTCGTAAAGCGACCGGAGCGCGATGCTACCAGCTTCGGCGTGGGGATTGAAGCGCGTACGGGAGAAAGAGTTTTCTCCCCTCCTTGTCAAGGAGGGGTGGCACGTGCAGCGTGACGGGGTGGTTCGTAGACTGGCTATCTCCACCCCGCCCACTCCGTGGGCACCCCTCCTCTGAGAGGAGGGGAGAAACTCTATTTAAGGTATTTCTGGAACCAATTCAGCGTTGCATCCCAAGTTTTCCGTGCCTGCTCGGCGTCCTTGAAGTTGAACACATGTCCCGCGTCGGGGACGACGATCAGCTCCACCTCGCGCCCCCTTGCCCTCAGCGCGCGCTCGAGGCGCTTCGATTCCTCCACAGGCGCGGACGTATCGTCCGCGCCGTGAATCAGCAGAACCGCCGCCCGGATCGAGTCGACGTACGTCATGGGCGACGCGAGGCGCAGTATTTCTTCGAATTGGGCGTCGGTTTTCGCGCCCGATTCGCGCTTGAAATACCACTCGATCACGCTGAACGCGACGCGCGGGCCCAGCCAGCGCTCGGTATCGAACCACAGCCGGAAGTCGGTCACCGGGTAGTACGCCACGACCGCTTTGATCTCCGGCGCCTCTCCCGCCATCAACAGGCTGAAGATCGCGCCCTGCGAGAAGCCGAGCGCGCCGATCCGATCTCGATCGACCTGCGGCTGAGCTCGCACGATCTCCAGCGACGCGACTGGATCCGACTGCTCGCGCCACACGAACGTGCTGCGCTGGAACGTTCCGTCGATCAGCCGCTTGTAATCGACCGCTACCGCGAGGTAGCCGTGCTGCGCAAGATCGCGCGTCACTCCTTTCATGTCCGAAGCGGTCTCGCCGGCCGGCGGATGCACGATCACCGTAGGAAAGGGACCAGAACCCGGCGGCTGCATCCATTCCAGACGCACCAGCAGCGCCCCGCGCGTGACGTCCTGGCTCCAGGTCACGACTTCCGGAGGATCGTGCTTGGGGTAGATCAGGTAGTGATTCATGCAACCGCTCGACGGCAGCAGCAGCGCGGCGAGAGTTACTGCGAGCGAGCGGCGCATTTCTCAGCTGGCCGGCAATGCGAATCGTTGAGGCGAAAGCCAGGCGAGCACATTGCGCTCGATCGGCGCCGGCTCGCCGGTCACGCAGCAGGCGACGATCTCGCTCAAGAGCGGCGCCCACGTCAACCCGCGCGACGCAAGCCCCAGGCAGGCGAATACCCCTGCCGCCCCGGCCAGAAGGATTGAACCGGCCAGCGGCAGCCGATCGGGACTGACGGTCCGGAATCCAACCCACCCGGACAGGGCGGCCGGATCGAGCCCGGCGCTGAAACCAGGCAGCAGCCGGTCCAGCCGATCGAGGTTCGCAGCGTGATCCGCCTGGGTAGGCAGCGGATCGTCGCGGCTGGTGTCGTACCCTGCGCCCACGCAATGCATCCCATGGAGCGCCGGCGTGACGTATCCCTCGCGACATACGGGCACGGCGAGCGGCCGCTCTGGACGCTGCGGGATCAAGCTCACCTGGCCTCGGATCGCCTGCAGCGGGACACTCTCGCAGCCCGGCAACAAACGTGCAGCGTGAGCATTCGCCAGGACAACGATAGGCGCGCGCGCCAGCGGCGCACCCGCAGCGTCGAGCGCTTCCCAGTCTTCGCCGGTGCGGCGCAGTCGCACCACCTCGCAATCAAAACGCGAGTGCACTGCATCACCTGCTGCGGCCAGGTTCGCCCGGCATACCGCAGCGGGATCGGCCCACCCCGCCGAGGGAAACCACCAGCCTGCCCCGGCGACCTGCGCAGCGCTGAGCGCGGTGCCCTCCTGGCGGTCGACAGGGAGGACGACGTCATCCGGCAGAGCGAACGCGTCTTTGATGCTGCGCTGACGCTCCAGATGAGCCTGATCGCGCGCGAGTTGCAGCACACCGCTTTGCGTCCACGCCGGGGCCGTCCCCGTGTGCCTCAGGCGCTCGAGCCACCGCAACGCGTAGACGAACGCGGGCACCGTTA
>DASPUW010000493.1:0-10240 GCA_035622675.1 Burkholderiales bacterium
ACAGCACGGTAACGTCGATCCCGACGGCGGGCAGCGCCACCAATACCGCGACGATCACCAGCAGCGTCTTGGCCAGCTTCGACAGGACGACCCGCAGATTCAGGTCCAGGGCGCGGGCGCTCATGAGCCGCCCCTCGATGGTCCGCCCGGCCCACAGCGCGATCACGACGGTGATACCCACCGACAGCAGGGCCTGGAGGATGTTCAGCAGCGAGATGCGCTGCTTGCCGACGTTGAAGCCAAAGCTGTCGAGCAGGTCCACGACGTCCGGCAGCAGGCCGGTGATGTGCAGCGCCACGCCGACCCAGATGGCCCAGGCGATGAGGCGCTCCCATTTGCGCAGCGGGCCGCCGGCACCGAAGGCGCGGCGCAGCACGTAGACCGCAACGCGCACCAGCATCAGCGAGAACAGCAGAGGGACCGCGATGTCGAGCAGGTGCAGCCCTTGATGGAAGCGGTGCAGGACGAAGCGGCTCACGATCACGAGCAGCAAGGCGCAGAGCGGAAAGACGACGCGGTTGAGGCCGCCGATGCTGATCTTCATGGTCCCGCCGGGTTCCGCCGGCGGAATCGTGGCAAGGCGGCCGCCTATGAGCCGCGCGATCCACCACGCGAGTCCGAGGCTCGCCGCCAGCACGCCGGCCTGCCACAGCACGTTCATGTTGTGCAGATCGGCGAGCAGGCCGAGCACGAGGTTGTGGATTTCCGCTTTGTCGGTTGGATCCATGCCGGGATTCTAGAGCCAGTTTCCGAAGCTATTTGGACCGCTGCAGCACGGCGGCGAAGAAGCCGTCCATCGCATGGACGTGCGGATAGACCTGAAAGTATTCGCCAGTATCGAGGTGGATGCCCTGGTGCAGCAGGATCTCGCCGCAGTGCAGGCGGGTGTAATCCGGCCGCTCGCGCAGGAACGCATCCACGATCGCTTCGTTTTCCTCGCGCAAGAGGCTGCACGTGGCATAGACCAGCCGTCCCCCCGGCTTGATCAGACCGGCCGCTCCCTCCAGAATCGCGCGCTGCTTGGCCGTCAGCTCAGTCACGCTCTCGGCGCGCTGGCGCCATTTCAGATCGGGGTTGCGGCGCAGGGTCCCGAATCCCGTGCACGGCGCATCGACCAGCACGCGGTCGATCTTGGACGCGAGCCGCTTGACGCGCGCATCGCCCGCGTTGGCGATCACCTGCGGATGCACGTTCGACAGGCCGGAGCGCCTGAGACGCGGCTTCAGGTTGGCGAGGCGTCTGGCCGCGGTGTCGAAGGCATACAGGCGTCCCTCCGAGTGCATCAGCGCACCCAGGGCGAGGGTCTTGCCGCCGGCGCCGGCGCAGAAGTCCACGACCATCTCGCGGCGCTTCGGCGCGACCAGGTAGGCGAGCAGCTGGCTGGCTTCGTCCTGGACTTCGACCTTGCCCTCGAGGAACAGCGGATGCCGCTGCAGCGCGGGCTTGCCTTGCAGGCGGACGCCCACTGGCGAATAGCGCGTGGCTGCGGCGCCGATGCCGTCGCGCTCGAGTGCCGCCAGTACTTCGTCGCGCTTAACCACCATCGTGTTCACGCGTAGATCGAGCGGGGCGGGCTGCAGCAACGCCTGCGCGAGCGCCTGCAGTTCGGTGCCGTTGCGGAGCGCGCTCAAGCGCTCGTAGAGCCAGTCCGGCAGGCTCAGGCGAACAGCCGGCGGCAGCTGCGCCAAGTCGGCCGAGCGCGCCTGCACCAGCCAGGCCTCATCTCCGCCGGTGAGCAGGGGCGAGAGTTCCCGCACGCTGTAGCCCATCTGCAGGAGCGCCGTCAGAGCCAGCCGGCGAGGCTCAACTTCCCCGGCCAGGCGCTCGAGCAGGCGCAGATGGCGCAGCACGGTGAAGGTGAGCGCGGCCACGAACCCGCGGTCCTGCTGCCCCAGCCCGGGATGGTCGCGGAAGAACATTCGCAGCGCGACGTCGGCCGGGCGGGTCAGGCCCAGTATCACCTGCAGCGCCGACACCGCCGCTTCGAGCCGACCGCGCGTGAGACCTAGCTCACTGCTTTCCACGTCACGGCGTCAGGCTGACGCTTTCCACTACCGAGTCGAACGCGGTACCGTCCTTCTCGGTCAGGCGCACGCGGGCGGGCAGCAGGTGCTGGTCGATCGCCAGCCACACATCGAATTCGCGCTTGTCGCCCTCCTCCAGCACCTTCCTCACATGCATCGTGTCCAGCTCTCCCAGCGGCGTCGAGAGCTTCTCGCGGCCGAGCACCGCGTACTTGTACAGCGTGATCTGGCGTCCGTCGGTGAGGTGCACCTGCAGTTCCTTCATGTCCACGCCCGAGAAAGCCAGGTTCCAGGCAAAGCTCGCGGCGTCCCACGTATCGGGCGGCAGCGGAAGGGTCTGCTTTTTGTCGCCGTCGACGAGCTCTGCACGTCCGCCGGCCCAGTCGAAGCTCGCGCTGCGCTTGAACTGGCCGTTGCGCGTCTCGACGAAGCTCCCGCTCCGGAGCCCGCGTGCGGTGATGCTGCCTTTGGCTTCGCGGCGGATGTTGAGCTTGAACATTGCGGCCACTCCGACAGTGTTGGTGTCGCTCGCCACCGAGTAGCTCTTGCCGTCCTGCTCGAACACTTCGACTCCTTCGCCGACCGGGAAGCCGGCGATGCTCACGCGGTACTTGACCTCGACGCGTGACGGGAACGGTTTGTCCGGTGCGGCAAATGAAGCGCCGAGACACAGCAGCAGAGCGCAGCACAAGATCGCGTTTCTCATGTCGGCACAGGCGATGCGATTGCGTCGGGATACCTGTGCGCACCGCTCACCAGCACGCGGTTGCCGTGCACCTGCAGGCGGCCGTCGAGAAACCAGCGTACGGCCTGCGGCAGCACCACGTGCTCCTGCTGCAGCACGCGGGCCGCGAGCGTCGCCTCGCTGTCGTCGGGCAGGACCGGCACCGCGGCCTGCACGATGATCGGCCCGCCGTCGAGCCTCGGCGCAACGAAGTGGACGGTGCAGCCGTGGATGCACACGCCTTCTTCGAGCGCGCGCCGATGCGTGTGCAGGCCGGGAAACGCCGGCAGCAGCGAGGGGTGAATGTTGATGAGCTTGCCTGCGAAGCGCTCGACGAAGGCTTGGGTGAGCACGCGAAGGAAACCTGCCAGCACGATCAGATCCGGGTTGTAGCGTGCGATCACGTCGCCGAGCGCGAGATCGAAGGGTGCACGCTCTCGAAACTGCCGGTGCTCCACGATCTCGGTCGGGGCGCCGGCGCGGCGCGCGATGTCCAGTCCACGGGCATGAGGCTCGTTGCTGATCACCGCGGCAATCTCGGCCTGCAAGCCCGCAGCGAGCAGCGCCTGCAGATTGCTGCCGCGGCCCGAGATGAGGACGACGAGGCGCTGCATTCTGTTCAGACCACCAGCGTCTGCGCCTCGCCCGCGCTGCGCGCGCGGATGCGACCGATGCGAAACACGTTCTCGCCCGCTGCGCTCAGATGCTGCATCGCGCGCTCGGCCGTCCCGTCGCTCACCACGAGCGCCATGCCGATGCCGCAATTGAACACGCGCAACATTTCCTGCTCTGCTACGCCGCCCGTGCCCTGCAGCCAGGCAAACAGCGGCGGGCGCGGCCAGGCGTCACCCACGAGCTCAGCAGTCAGGCCCTCGGAGAGGATGCGCGGAAGGTTTTCCAGCAGGCCGCCCCCGGTAATGTGCGCCAGTCCTTTCACCTCGACCTGCTGCAGCAGCGCGAGCACCGGCTTGACGTAGATGCGTGTGGGCGCCAGCAAGACATCACCCAGCGGCCGGCCGTGAAAATCCGAACCGAGGTCGACCGCTTCCCGCTCGAGGACACGCCGGATGAGCGAGTAACCGTTGGAATGCGCACCGCTCGAAGCCAGCCCGAGCACAGCGTCGCCCGCTGTGATGCGGCTGCCGTCGATGATCCGGTCTTTTTCGACCACGCCCACAGCAAACCCTGCGAGATCGTACTCGCCCGGCGGATACATACCGGGCATCTCCGCTGTCTCGCCGCCGACCAGTGCACATCCGGCCTGCTCACAACCCGCAGCTATGCCCGCGATGACCGCGGTGGCGGTGGCTACATCCAGGTGTCCGCAGGCGAAGTAGTCGAGAAAGAACAGAGGCTCGGCACCCTGCACGAGAATGTCGTTGACGCTCATCGCAACCAGATCGATGCCCACCGTATCGTGCCGGCCCAGCCGGAACGCGAGCTTCAGCTTCGTGCCGACGCCGTCCGTGCTGGATACCAGCACCGGGTTGCGGAATCTCTTTGGCACCTCGAACAGCGCGCCGAAGCCGCCGATGCCGGCCAGCACACCGTCGCGCAGCGTGCGGCGCGCGATCTGGCGGATGCCGTCCACCAGCCTGTCTCCCGCATCGATGTCCACGCCCGCCGAACGGTACGTGAGCGCGGCTCCGGGCTGCGCTTGGGACGGAGACGGGGGTTTGGCCATGAGATGATGCGGGCGACTAGGCAGCGCTCGCGCGATGATCTGAGTTAAGATGCGCCGGATGGTGCGGCATCGATCGGCTGCGGCGCGCGAATTCTACCGTAAAAATGCTGCTCGCTCGATGCTGACTTCACCGCGTTCACCACGTCACAGCCTCCGTCGGATCCATCGCAGTGACTGACGCTCACGGCATGCGACAGCTGGTCTTGCGCTTGTCCGAGGCTCCCGCGCCGACCCTCGAGAATTTCGCTCCAGGCAAGAACAGAGAAGTGCTCGCCGTCCTGCACGCGTGGCTCTCGGGCGCGCTCAAGGAGCGCTGCGTGTACCTGTGGGGTCCGCCCGCCAGCGGCAAGAGCCATTTGCTGCGCGCGGCGCTGCGCGCGCCGACGCTCTCGCGCGGCGCCGTCCTGTGCAGCGTCTCGGCAGAGCTCGACGAGTTGGAAAGCCATGCTGCGCTGCCGGGACTGATCGCGGTGGACGATGCGCAGCGCCTCTCGGCCGGCGCGCAAGGAGGGCTGTTTCGCCTGTTCCAGCGGCTGCACGAGGATGACATGCGGCTGCTGGTTGCTGGCGATGCAGCGCCGGCGGCGCTCGACCTGCGCAGCGACGTCGCGACACGGCTTGGATCCGGGCTTGTGTTCAAGCTGCGGCTGCTGAGCGACGAGGAGAAGGCCGAGGCGTTGCACGCTTACGCGAGCGGACGCGGCTTCGCGCTCCCGCCCGAGCTCACCGACTACTTGCTGCGGCACGGCCGGCGCGATTTGCCCGCGCTGATGGCGGTGCTCGACGCGCTCGATCGCTATTCGCTGGAAACCAAGCGCCCGGTGACGCTTCCGCTGCTGCGCGAAGTGCTGCAACTACGTTGAATCACCGGCGGTGCTTTCGGCTATACTGCCGGCTCCATTCCGTCTTCCGCCGCCTGTGATCACCCGCTTCACTATTGTCGTGCGCGTCTAGACCCGCCTGTCGCGTCCCGGACTCCGCACTCATGCGCCTTGCATTGTTCGACCTGGATAACACGCTGCTGGCTGGTGACAGCGACTTCGAGTGGGCGCAGTTCCTGATCGGGAAGGGCGTGCTCGACGGCGAAGTGCACGAAGCCGAGAACAAGTATTTCTACGAGCACTACAAGGCCGGCACGCTCGACATTCACGAGTTTCTCGACTTTCAGTTGAAGCCGCTGTCGCGTCATCCACGCAAGCTGCTCGAGGACTGGCACCGCGAGTTCATGCGCGATCGCATCATGCCCATCATCACGCGCAAATCGCGCGATCTGGTGGACAGCCATCGCGAGGATGCACGGGCGATCGTCACCGCCACCAACAGCTTCGTCACGCGACCGATTGCGCGCGAATTCGGCATCGAGCACCTGATCGCCACCGAACCCGAGGAGTTCAATGGCGAGTTCACCGGCCAGGTGTCGGGCGTGCCTTCGTTCCGCGAGGGCAAAGTGACGCGGGTCGAGTCCTGGCTGGCCGAGCACGGGCTCAACTGGGATTCCTTCACGGAGACCTGGTTCTACTCCGACTCGCTCAACGATCTGCCGCTGCTGTCCAAGGTGACCCATCCGATCGCCGTCGATCCGGATGAGACGCTGAAGGATACCGCGATCGAGCAGGGCTGGATGATCATCAGCCTGCGCTGACGGACGCTTGGAGGTGTCGCGCCCGGTCGTCATCCTCGCTGGGTTCGCTGCGCTGGGGGCGATCAGTTTGGCGCTGGGGCTTGCCGCAGGCAGCGTGCGATTGCCAGTTTCGGATATCGCGGCTGCGCTGATGGGTCATGCGCCCGGACCCGTCGGCGACATCGTCTTGAGAGTCCGACTGCCGCGCGTGCTGGCGGGCTTCGCCTGCGGCGGCCTGCTCGCTCTGGCGGGGGCACTCTTGCAGGTTCTCCTGCGCAACCCCCTGGCTGACCCCTATGTCCTCGGCATCTCCGGCGGCGCGGGCTTGGGGCTGCTGGCGGCGACGAGCCTTGGGCTGGGGTACGCGGCCTCCCAGGCTGCGGGGATGGTGGGGGCGTTGACGGCGGTGCTGATCGTGTTCGGCCTGAGCTTCGGCGCCGCCGATTGGAATCTCTATCGTCTGCTGCTGACCGGCGTGGTGTTCTCTGCCGGCTGCGGAGCGCTGATCAGCCTGATCCTCCTGCTCGCGCCGGAGACGGCGGTGAAAGGGATGTTGTTCTGGCTGCTCGGGGATCTGTCGGACGCGACGTCTGCGCACTGGGCATGGCTCGCCCTGATGGTACTCGGCACGCTGAGCGTGCTCGGATCCGGCACGCTCAACGTGCTGGGACTCGGCCGCAGCAAGGCGGCCTCCCTGGGCGTTCCGGTACGCGCCGCGGAGGTTGCCATCTACATCGTCGCATCGGCGGCGACCGTCGCGGCGGTCACGCTTGCCGGGCCGGTGGGTTTCGTCGGACTGATCGTGCCGCATCTCGTGCGTCTGCTCGGTGTGACCGACTATCGCTGGTTGATTCCGAGCGCGATGCTGGCGGGCGGAGCGCTGCTCTCGCTGGCCGACACTGGCGCGCGCAGCGTGTGGGCCCCGTTGCAGATTCCCGTCGGCGCGCTGACGGCGTTGCTCGGAGTTCCGGTGTTGTTCCTCCTGCTCGCGGGGCGCCGGTGAGGTTGAGCGCCGATGCGCTGACGCTCGGATTCCCGGGCCGGACACTGTGCCGCGGCCTGTCGTTTGCGATCGCGCCCGGGCAGTGCTGGGCTGTGCTCGGAAACAACGGCAGCGGCAAGACCACGTTGATGCACGCGCTGGCCGGCATTCGCAAACCGGTGGCGGGAACCGTACACGCGGACGACGCGCCGCTCGCCAGACTGGGTGCGGCCGCGCGCGCGCAGCGCATCGGCCTGCTGCTGCAGGAAGAGCCGACTGAGTTCTGGGGCAGCGTTCTCGACTACGTCGTGCTCGGACGCTATCCGCATCGGCGCTCGATGCTTGGGCGTGAACCTGAGGCGGAACGCCTCGCTCGCGGTCATCTCGAGCGCATGGACCTCGGTGCGCTCGCCGGGCGCTCCCTCGCCACGCTCTCGGGAGGGGAGCGGCAGCGCGCGCGCCTGGCGCTGGTCCTGACGCAGGACCCGGTTGTGTACCTCCTGGACGAGCCGCTTCAGCACCTCGACCTTCGGCATCAGTTGCAAACGCTGGACTGCTTCACGGCGCTCGCGCAGACCGCACGACGCGCGGTAGTCATGGTCCTGCATGACCCCAGCGTCGCTCGCCGCCGCTGCGACCACGCCGTATTGCTATACGACGCCGAGAGCCCGCTGGCCGGGCCCGCGGAGCGGGTCCTCACCTCGGATAATCTGGAACGCCTGTACGGGGTGCCGCTTCCCCTATAATGGGGCATCCGGCCCGCCTTCCGGCGCAGCACCCGGGGCCCGGGCGTGCCGGATCGCGCACCATCCGAAAAGCCTTGGGAGATCAATCATCTGTAAACGGGAGCCGAGCCGTCGCCGGGGGCTGCAAGCGGGTCTGGATGATGGACCTCCGGCCAAACGGGACTGAATGATCAAGCGGCTGATCCAGCGCGTGCTCGCCGGTCGCCCGGGCAAACCGCGCGAGCCCCTGACGATTCCGGTCGAGCGGCACGGTATCTCCCGCGAGCGGATCAGCGCATGCGCGCGGCGCGTCACCGCCGGCCTGCAGGAGGCAGGGTACAAAGCATTCGTGGTGGGCGGCGCCGTGCGTGACCTCCTGCTCGACGTCGAGCCCAAGGATTTCGACGTGGCGACCGACGCGACGCCCGAGCAGGTGCGCGCCATCTTCCGCCGCTCCCGCATCATCGGCCGGCGTTTTCGCCTGGTGCACGTCATGTGCGGGGCAGAAACGGTGGAGGTGTCCACGTTCCGCGGCGGACAACCCGCCAACGCAGACGAGCACCAGCGCGACGAGCACGGACGCATCCTGCGCGACAACGTGTTCGGCACGCAGTGGGAGGATGCGTTGCGGCGCGACTTCACCATCAACGCGCTGTTCTACGATCCAGCTACCCAGCAGATCCTGGACTATACCAAGGGCGTCGCCGACATCAGAAAGCGCGTGATCCGCATGATCGGCGATCCGGAGCAGCGCTACCGCGAGGACCCGGTGCGCATGCTGCGCGCGGCGCGGCTGGCCGCGAAGCTGAACGGAGAGATCGAGCCGAAGACGCGCGCGCCGATCAAGCGCCTCGCGCCCCTGATCGAAAATGTGCCCGCGGCGCGCGTGTTCGAGGAGATGCTCAAGCTGCTGCTGTCCGGCCATGCGCGCGAGTGCGTCCTGCGCCTGCGCTCGGAGGGGCTGCACCATGGCCTGCTGCCGATGCTCGACGTCATCCTGGAGCAGCCACTCGGCGAGCGCTTCGTCATGCTCGCCTTGGCCAAGACCGACGAGCGCGTCCGGGCAGATAAGCCGGTGTCGCCCGGCTTCCTCTTTGCGGCGCTGCTGTGGCACGAAGTGCTCGCCGCCTGGCGGACGGCCGAGGCCGACGGCGTGAAGCCCATTCCCGCTCTGCACCATGCGATGGACCAGGTCATTGCCGCGCAGGTGGAGAACCTCGCGATCCCGCGGCGCTTCACCGCGGACATGAAGGAGATCTGGGCGCTGCAGCCGCGCTTTGCGCATCGTTCCGGCAACCGCCCCTACCGGCTGCTCGAGCATCCGCGCTTCAAGGCCGGGTTGGATTTCCTGCTGCTGAGGGCGGACAGCGGCGAGGTGGAAGCGGACTTGGGGACCTGGTGGGATCGGTTCAAAGACGCGAGTCCCGAGGCACGCGCCGGCCTGCTCCTGCCCGATCAGGCGGGCGGCAAGCGCAGACGCCGGCGCCGGCCGCGCGGCAAAGCTGGCAAAGAGGCGGTAGCGGCCGACCCCGTGTCGTGAAGGGCGGTGATCGCGCACGTCGGACTTGGAGCCAATCTCGCGGATCCGGTGCGTCAGGTGCAGGAGGGGATCCGTGAGCTTAGTCAACTGCCGCGGACGCGTTTGCTCCGGCATTCTGCGCTGTATCGCACAGCGCCCGTGGGGGAGCCAGATCAGCCGGATTTCGTCAACGCCGTAGCGGTGGTCGATACCGCGCTCTCAGCCGGCGCGTTGCTGCGGGAGCTGCTGGCGCTGGAAGCGCGTCACGCCCGCGTTCGGAGCAAGGCCAACGCGCCGCGCACGCTGGATCTCGACCTGCTCCTCTTCGGCGGCCAGGTGATCAGCGCCCCTGGGCTGGAAGTGCCGCATCCCCGCATGCATCAACGCGCTTTCGTACTGGTTCCGCTGGTGGAGGTTACGCCGGACGCGCTCATTCCCGGCCACGGAAGCGCCGCGGACCTGGTAGCAGAGCTCGCGGATCAGCCCGTAACCCGAATCCATGAATAGACATCGCTACATCGTCGTCGAAGGCCCTATCGGTGCCGGCAAGACCAGCCTCGCGCGCCTGCTCGCCGAGCGCGGGGGCGGCGAGCTCCTGCTCGAAGAGCCCCAGAACAATCCGTTCCTCGCCGGCTTCTATCAGGACCCGCGGCGCTGGGCGCTGGCCACGCAGCTATTTTTCCTGTTTCAGCGCGCCAATCAGCTGTCTGGCCTGAGCCAGCTCGACCTGTTCGAGCGGCGCACGGTCGCGGATTTCCTGCTTGAAAAGGATCCGCTGTTCGCGCGCATCAACCTGAGCGACGACGAGTTCGCGCTCTACCAGCGCATCTACTCGCACCTGGCGCCCCAGGCGGCGGTCCCGGATCTGGTGATCTACCTGCAGGCGCCAGTGGAGACGCTGATGGCGCGCGTGCGCCGCCGCGCCGCCAGCTATGAACGCGGCATCAGCGAGGACTATCTG
>DASPUW010000494.1:0-2779 GCA_035622675.1 Burkholderiales bacterium
CTCCGTCAGATCGGCAGCCGGAATGGAGCCGGACTGCGGCGCTGCCGCGGCCCGCGGCGCCTTGTGCCGGACATGGGCCGGGACCTTGGTCATGTAGTGGGCTAAGCCAGGGAGCGGTAAGACAAGCGTCAGCAGAGCTGAACCGCGCCAAGCTGCAGGCAGAGCGCCTCTAACAAGGAGCTTCCCTTCAGCGTTCGCACGCCTATTATAACGGCAGGCCTTTGCGCTTCCATGACCCCAGCGTCGCCACGGCGTCGCGCGGCCTGCGCGTGAGGTAGAATGCGCGCTCTTTGACTCCGGGTCGCGTCGTCGCCAGCGGCCGGATGGCGGTTTAGACGACGCACTCGCTGCACGCAGAGGGGTGGCATGGCAAGAGTACTGGCAACCGAAATCCGCGCCGGCAACTTGATCGAGTGGGAGAAACGCGTGTGGCGCGTGCTCAAGTCCTACCACGTGCATGTCGGCGGGCGCGGGGGCGCCTTCATGCAGGTCGAGATGAAGGACATCGAGTCGGGCACCAAATCCAATCAGCGCTTCCGCACCGACGAGAAGATCGAGCGCGCCTTCGTCGAGGGCCGCGAGATGCAGTACCTGTATGCCGACGGGGACAGCTACGTGTTCATGGACAAGGAGAACTACGAGCAGCTGCAGCTGCCGCGCGACCTGCTCGAGGGCCAGGTGGAATACCTGCTGCCCAATACCGACGTGCTGGTCAACTTCCACAACGAGCGCCCGATCGGGCTGCAGCTCCCGCCGAGCGTGGTGCTGACCATCACGCAGACCGAGCCCACTCTCAGGGGCGCAACCGCGACCGGCTCGTTCAAGCCCGCTCAGACGGAGACGGGGCTCACAGTCATGGTGCCGCCGTTCGTCGGCGAAGGCGAAAAGATCAAGGTCAACACCGACTCAGGCGAGTACATCGAGCGCGCGTAGCCCGCGCCAGCTCGCCCGCGGTCGATCAGCCTCGTTTCTTGAAGGGCAGGATGCGAGCGCCGCCGCGTGCCGCGGGCAGCGAAGCAGCTCCCGTGCTGAGCGCGCCCAGCGCTTCGCGCAGCTCGGCAAACCGCTCCCACATCATCGACTGCAGGCGGACCGCAGAGGCGAGCGCCGTCTTCGCCCGTCTCCGTTCGAGGTCGATCCGAAACTGCAGCGCTCGCAGTCGCTCGCGCTCCTCGGCCGGCGCGTGCGCGATGAGCGCGTCGATCTCGGCCTGCCGTCGGCGCTCGAACTCGCGCGGGTCTTCCCGCGCTAGGCGCTGCCATTCGTCGATGTCGAACTGCATGAACCCAAGTTTAGCTTTCGGGCAACGGCTGCCTCAACAAATGTCAACCTCGTGCCTTCAGCGGCGCGCGACGATCTTGACCACGGACTGCCCGCGTCGCCCTGGATCGGACGCGACTTCGGGCTGCAGCGTCACGTGCTCGATCCCGTAGCGCTCGCGCAGGAGGCTCCGCGCCCGCTCCAGCACCGCGGGCCAGTTGGTGAGCTCCAGCACGTCCAGATGCGCTGACAGCGCCACTTGACCGGAAGAGATGTTCCAGATGTGCAGGTCGTGCACACTGCGCACGCCGTCGATGCCAGCGATCAGCCGCCCGACTTCCTCCAGCTGGAGGCTCGGCGGCACACCCTCCATCAGCACGTGCAGCGCCTCGCGCAGCAGGCGGATCGTCGAAGCCAGGATCAGCAGCGCGATGACCCACGACAGGATGGCATCGATCGGAACCCAGCCGGTGAAGTAGATCACTGCGCCAGCAGCCAGAGCCGCGACCGACCCGGCCACATCCGAGGTCACGTGCAGCAGCGCGGCGCGCAGGTTGAGGCTGTGCTCGCCGCGGCTCAGGATGAGCATCACCGCCAGGTTGATGAGCAGCCCGACGAAGGCGACGACCATGACGCCCAGCCCGTCGATCGAGGCCGGACGCATGAGGCGCTGGATCGATTCGACCGCGATAAACACCACCACCAGGAGCAGCACCAGGCCATTGATGAACGCTGCAATGACCTCGGCTCGAGCCAATCCGTAGGAGTGCCGCCCACCGGGCGGGCGCGCGGAGAGCCACGCGGCGAACCAGGCGAAGCCTAACGCCAGGGCGTCGGAAAACATGTGGCCTGCATCGCTGACCAGGGCGAGCGAGCCGAATACGAGTCCTGCCACCAGCTCGACCACCGCGTATGCCAGCGTCAAGCCCAGCGCCGTTCGGAGCACGTTCCGGCCGCCGCCGTGTTCATGGCCGTGATGGTGGGAGGTATGCGGGTCTGCCATGTTCGCTCCGAGGAGGAAGCGTCAGCCGGTCGCGCCGGCGCGCGGAGCCCCGCCGGTCCCTGCGCGCTCCAGCGCGCTCAAGGCGGCCTGATACGCGGGCTCGGCGCGGGCCTGCTCCAGTGAGGCGTACGACTGGCGCGAGCGCATGCGCGCGAGCCTGTCTCTCCATCCGCGCCCAGCGGCCCAGCTGAGGCTGCCCAGCAGTTGATCGGCGAGGTCCGGCCGGTTGCACACCAGCACCATATCGCAACCAGCAGCGAGCGCCGCTCCTGCGCGCGCCGCGATGCCGCCGGCGACCGCGGCGGCCTCCATGCTCAGATCGTCGCTGAAGATCACGCCGTCGAAGGCCAGTTCGCCGCGCAGGATGTCCTGCAGCCAGATGCGCGAGAAGCCGGCTGGAACGCGATCGACGGCCGGGTATATCACGTGTGCCGGCATGATCCCCGCGAGCTGCGCGCGCAGTCGCTCATAGGGTATGAGGTCCGCCGCCTGCAGCTGGGTCAAGGGCCGCGGGTC
>DASPUW010000495.1:0-2835 GCA_035622675.1 Burkholderiales bacterium
CGCGATTCGCGACGACGGCCAGGTTTCGGGCTCGGTTTCCGGGGGCTGCGTCGAAGACGATCTGATCGACCGGATCAGGAACCACCACGTGGCGGACATGAAGCCGGAGGTGGTCGAGTATGGCGTGACCAAAGAGCAGGCCGCCCGCTTCGGCCTGCCGTGTGGAGGCCGGCTGCAGATTGTCCTCGAACCGCTGCGCGGTGACGGTACGCTGCCGGCGCTGCTCGCCCGCGTCGTCAACCGCGAATTGATCGCGCGTACGCTCGATGTTCATACCGGCGATGTGAGCCTCGCGCCGGCCAGCCGCACGGATACCTTGCAGTTCGATGGCAGGCTGCTGACAACGATCCACGGGCCGCGGTGGCGGCTGCTCATCATCGGCGCCGGGCAGCTGTCGCGCTACCTGGCTCAGATGGCGATGGCGCTGGACTACAACGTTGTCGTTTGCGACCCGCGCGAAGAATATGCGAACACGTGGGACATTCCGGGCGCTTCCTTTACGCGGGGCATGCCCGACGACGTGGTGGCCGAGCTCAATCTCGATAGCCACAGCGCGGTAGTTGCGATCACGCATGACCCGAAGCTGGACGATATGGCTTTGATCGAGGCGCTCAAATCGGCGGCGTTCTACGTCGGCGCACTGGGGTCGCGCCTCAACACAGCAAAGCGCAAGCAGCGGCTGGCGGAGTTCGATCTGTCTGCCGGCGAGCTGGAGCGGCTGCATGGCCCGGTGGGATTGCGCATCGGCAGCAAGACACCGCCCGAGATCGCGGTGTCGATCCTGGCCGAGATAACCGCTGTGCGTCATGGAGTGGATCTCGCAACAGTGGGCACCAAGCAGAGCAAGACCGCCCCGCAGGAGCAGGAAGGGCCGGTGTGCGTGAGCGCGACGCGAGCCTGACCTCCTCTCGTCGCTAACAAATTTGAATACGGGGGCCCAATTGGCCCCCTGTCTTTTTATTGAGCCGCGGAGACGCAGAGGACGCAGAGTGAAGCAAAGCACCTTGCGGAGAGTATGGAGTCATCCTCCGCGTTCTCTGCGCCACTGCGGTTAGTTTGGTTGTTTGAGTTTTGCTTTCGAGACGGAGGAGACAAAATGAGATTGAAAGACAAAGTTGCGATCGTGACGGGCGGCGGCTCTGGCTTCGGGGAAGGCATCGCGAAGCGTTTCGCGCAGGAGGGTGCCAAGGTCGTGGTCAACGATCTGCGCGCGGAGCCGGCGGAGCGTGTCGTGAAGGAGATCGTCAACGCCGGCGGGGCCGCCAAAGCCGTCCCGGGCGACGTATCGAAAGACGCCGATTGGGCCACGCTGGTCAAAGCGACACTGGACACCTACGGTAAGCTCAGCATCGTGGTCAACAACGCGGGTACCACGCATCGCAACCAGCCGTTGCTCAACGTGACGGAAGAGCAGTTCGACCGCGTCTACGCGGTGAACGTCAAGAGCTTGTTCTGGAGCGCTCGCAACTGCGTGCCGGTGTTCCGCAAGCAGGGCGGCGGCGTGTTCATCACCATCGCGTCGACCGCCGGCGTGCGTCCGCGCCCGGGACTGACGTGGTACAACGGAAGCAAAGGCGCGGCGATCCTGGCTAGCCGTTCGATGGCGGTCGAGCTGGCTCCCGACAAGATCCGCGTGTGCATCGTCAACCCTGTCATCGGTGAAACGGGCCTGCTGACCGAGTTCATGGGCGTACCCGACACGCCGGAAAACCGCGCCAAGTTCGTCGCCACCATCCCGCTCGGCCGCATGAGCCGGCCAGCCGACATTGCCAATGCGTGCTTGTACCTGGCTTCGGACGACGCGGAGTTCATCACCGGCACCTGCATCGAGGTGGACGGCGGCCGCTGCGTTTGACCCTAAGCGCCGAACGCCTGGATGCCGGTCTGAGCGCGCCCTAGGATGAGGGCGTGAACATCGTGCGTGCCCTCGTAGGTGTTGACCGCCTCCAGATTCATGACGTGCCGGATGACGTGGTACTCGTCGGCGATACCGTTGCCGCCGTGCATGTCGCGTGAGGTCCGTGCGATCTCCAGCGCCTTGCCGCAGGAATTGCGCTTCACGAGCGAGATCATCTCCGGAGTGGCGAGCCCCTGATCGAGCAGGCGCCCGACGCGCAAGGCGGCCTGCAAGCCGAGCGCGATCTCTGTCTGCATGTTGGCAAGCTTGAGCTGGATGAGCTGCGTAGCGGCCAACGGCCGGCCGAACGCGTGCCGGTCGAGCGTGTACTGGCGCGCCGCGTGCCAGCAGAACTCCGCGGCACCGAGCGCTCCCCAGGCAATACCATAGCGCGCTTTGTTCAGGCAGCCGAACGGGCCTTTCAGGCCGGTCACGTTGGGCAGCAGGCTGTCGTCCGGGGCAAATACGTCGTCCATCACGATCTCGCCCGTGATCGAGATCCGCAGGCTGAACTTGCCTTGAATCTTCGGCGCGCTCAGGCCTTTCATGCCTTTCTCGAGGATGAAGCCGCGAATCGTGTCCTGCTCGTCCTTGACCCACACCACGAACACGTCGGCGACCGGCGAATGCGTGATCCAGGTCTTCGCACCCTTCAGTATCCAGCCGCCGTCGACTTTGCGCGCCCGGCTGGTCATGCCGCCGGCATCCGAGCCATGCCCGGGCTCGGTGAGGCCGAAGCAGCCCACCAGCTCTCCGCTGGCGAGCCTCGGGAGGTACTTCTGACGCTGTGCCTCGCTGCCGTAAGCGTAGATGGGATACATGACGAGGCTCGACTGCACGCTCATGCTCGAGCGGTAGCTCGAATCGACCCGCTCGATCTCGCGCGCGACGATGCCGTAGCACACGTGGTTTACACCGGCGCAACCGTAGCCCTGCAA
>DASPUW010000496.1:0-3251 GCA_035622675.1 Burkholderiales bacterium
GCACAGCGCAGCGGTGCACTGGGCCTTCTCGATGATCGGCTTCAGCTCCTTGGCCCGCAGCAGCGGCATGGTCGCCACCGCGATGCAGCCGGCTTTGACCACCGCCAGCCAGCACGCCGCCATCATCGGATTGTTGGGACCCCGCAACAGCACCCGGCTCCCCGGCACGAGCGCAAGCTCTTCGCTCAGCACATGGGCGATGCGATTGACGAGCGCCAGCAGCTGCGCGTAGGTCAACGTCGCAGAGGGTGAGCGGATCGCGGGGTGCTGCCCCTGGCCGGCCTCCACCGCCTTGTCCAGTAGCTCGACGACGCAGTTCAGACGATCCGGGTAGCGCAGGTCGGGGGTCTCGAAAACCAGCTCCGGCCACTGGTCGCGCGGAGGCAGATGGTCGCGCGCAAAAGTGTCGATGTGGGCGGTGTAGTAGGGCCTATCGCTCATGCACGTTCGCGAGCGCTTCGCGCAACCGTTCCGTGAGCTGCTCGACGAACCCATCGTCGTGATAAACACCGAAACCGAAACGCAGCCGATCGCGGCGGCGGTCGACGCTCACGTGGTGCTTGGTCAGCGCGGTTTCGGCCTCGCCGGCCCAAGGCAGCGCGAACGTCAGGAAATTTCCGCGCGGCACGCCCCGAGGCGGCGTGAGGCGATCCAACGGAAGGGCACGTAACGGCCTCGCACTCAAGGCGTCGAGGAACTGCCGCTGCAGCCGTTGCACGTGCGCATGCACATCGGTGAATTCCACCCCGAGCTCGGCCAGCCAGCGCATGACGGCGTTGAAGCGGTACAGTCCCGACGGATCGAAAGTCGCGCCGAAGAAGCGCATGCCTCCCTCACCGTAGCCGACGGCTCCGGTCTGGCTGGCGACCAGGCCATCGAAATCCGCGAACCAGCCGGTCGCAAGCGGGCGAAGCGGGCTCCCCGTCGGGACTGCCAGAAAGCACGCACCCTCCCCCGCCATCGCGTACTTGTAGCCTCCGGCCAGGTAAAACACGCGGTCCGCGATGGCGGCGAGGTCCACAGGAAGCGCGCCGAAGGCATGGTAGCCGTCGATGACGACCAGCGCGCTCCCCGGGCACGCGCGCACGATGCGCTCGAGATCCGCGACACAAAAACCGGAATCGAAAAACACCTGCGACAGCCACACCAGGTCAGGCTCGTCGACAAGCTGCGCGCAGAAGCGGTCGACAAAGGTCTCGTACGGTTCGGCCGCAACGCGCGTCACCGACAGCCGGCCGGTTTCTTCCAGCCGGCGCGTCTGCCGCTCGAAGCTGTGGAACTCGTGGGCGGTGGTCACGACCCGCTGCACGCGCCGCCAGTCGAGGCAGGAGTAGAGGCGCACGACGAACTCGTGTGTATTCGGCGCGAAGGCGATCTGCTCCGCGCGCGGCAGACGCAGGTGATGCGCAACATGCCGCTGCGCTTCGGGCAGCACCTCGCCGAAGATCTTGTCCCACTTGCGGTCGGTGAAGCGCACCGCGTCGTCCCAGTACGCGAGCTGCGCTGCGCGCGTCGCATCCGGCCACGGGTGATGGCTGTGCGCCGTGCAATGCAGCCAGTCACCGCTGTCGGCGAAGAAGCGGCTGAAGTGTGAGCAAAGCTGCATTCCGGAGGTTAAGCTGCGTGCCAGTGAAAACCTAGCTCTCGCTGCAGCGCTTGCGGCAGCGGCGGCAACATTGAGCGCGGCACCAGATACGTGGACAGGTTGAAGTAGTCGGTGAAGATGCGGTGCGCCTCGACCGTGCGCTGCAGATAATCCTGACCGGACGAGCCGCCGGTGCCGATCTTGCTGCCGATCATGCGATTCACCATCAGGGCGTGCCGGTAGCGCCACAGACTCAGGTTCTCGTCCACCGCCACGACCGCGGTCAGCAGGCGGAACGGGGTATGAAACATCGGCTCGTCGCGGTACAAGCTGATCATCAGAGCCGAGACGAATGCCGGGTAGGACAAGCGCCGCTGGCCGCTTTCGACCAAAGTTTGATAGCGGTCGGCGTCGAACACCGTGTCGAAGTTGTCGCGCGTCTTGTCCAGCTCGCGCAGTTGAATCGCCTTGGCCTCGCGGCTCATGAGCTCGTTGCGCTCGATCGCGGCGCGGTCCGCGGCCAGCATGGCGTGCACATTGTGACGGTAGGCCTGCCAGAAATCGTAGTCGCGGAAGCGCAGAAACGGCATGCGCATGAGCCACTGCTCGAGCAGCGTGAACAGACTGACTTTGCCCTCGGCGGCTCGCACCTTGCGCCGCGCCTCGGCTGGCAGCGCGGCTTCGTAGGGCATTGCGTTGTAGCCGACGCGCTGGGTGCGCTGGAGACCCAGCTTGTTCTCGATGTGCCGGAACTGCACGCTCTGGAAGCCCGAAGAAGGCGCGAGCAGATCGCGAAAGTCGAGAAAGTCGAGCGGCGTCATCGTCTCCAGGATGCCGATCTGCTCGACCAGAACGCGCTGAATAGCGCTCACGCGTTCCAGGTAGTGCAGCACCCGGCCCAGCTCGCGCTCCGGCACCACCGGCTGCCCCATGATCACAAGCACGGCGTCGAGCTCGTGCAGAACCTGCTTGAACCACAGCTCATACGTCTGATGGGTAATGATGAACAGCATCTCATCGTGCGCCGGCTTGCGTGCCTTCGCGCTTTGCAGGCGCTGGCAATCGAGCAGCGTGTCGAGCTGCAGATAGCTGCTGTAGGTGAGCGAACTGTGAGCAGAACGAGGCATCGCCTTAGTCACCCTGGAACACGGGTTTTTGCTTCGCTGCGAAAGCACGGTAGGCGCGCTTGAAGTCTTCGGTCTGCATGCAGATCGCCTGCGCCTGCGCTTCTGCCTCGACCGCCTCGTCCACTCCCATGTTCCACTCCTGGTGCAGACACTTCTTGGTCATGGCATGTGCCAGCGTGGGCCCGTTCGCGAGCTCCCCGGCAAGCGCTTGAGCTTCGGCCAGCAACGCTTCCGGCGGGCACAAACGGTTGAAGAAGCCCCACTGCAGGGCTTCGTCCCCGCTCATGGCACGGCCGGTGACCAGCAGCTCGCAGGCGCGCCCCTGACCGATGACGCGCGGAAGCAGCGCGCAGGCCCCCATGTCTGCGCCGGACAGCCCGACGCGCACGAACAGAAAGGCCGTCCGGCTGCGCGCGGTGCCCAGGCGCAGGTCCGACGCCAGCGCCAGCAGCGCGCCGGCGCCGGCACACACGCCGTCGACGGCGGCGACGATGAGCTGCGGGCACGCGCGCATGGCTTTCACCACGTCGCCCGTCATG
>DASPUW010000497.1:0-3135 GCA_035622675.1 Burkholderiales bacterium
AGTTCAAGAGCTGAGGCCGCGGGCCGGACGCTAGCAGCTAGCCTCCGCCAGCCACCCCACCGGGGTGTCATCGGTGTCGATGACCTGAACGGGTTTTCCGCATGCCTCCTTGGGTGCGCCCGCTGCGCCCAGCCACAGGACAGGGCCCGCGTCCGGTAGCGTCTCTACCGCTTCGCGCGCGCGTACGTTGGCTTGCGTGCCGTCCTTCTTCGCAACGCAGACCAGATCCTCTCCCGCCGCGCCGCGCAGGCGCATCGCGATCAGCTCGCCTTCCTCCTCGCTCCACGCCGTCAGCACCGCGCGCGGTGCGGGCTTGGTTTTCGTGATGCAGGCGCGGATCGCCTTCATGTACTGCGACGCGTGCTGTGACCAGCCTTTCCCGGCTTCCTTGATCAGCGCTTCGGAAAATTCCTCGCGCGGCCGCGGCTGGTCTCCGGGGTAGTCGGCACGGCCGGTCAGCTCGGTGATGCGCGCCTGGTAGCGTTTCTCGAGGCAGGCGCCGGGATCGGGCTGCTTCTGGCATGTACCGCGCTCGGCCCACCACTTCCGCTGCTCGCTGTTGAGCGCCTTCTCGGCGTCGCCGGTCAGGACCTTGAGCATGCGTGCATACTCCGTCGCCAGGTCCATATCCAGCTCCGACAGTCGATCGCTGGCGCAGATCGTCTTCTCGACCCAGCTCTTCGCTTTGCTGCACAGGAAGCTCGGCGTGGCCGACTGGGCAGGCACAGAGAGGGTTACGCATGCGCTGGCGATGACTAAAGCCGCGCAGCGGCGATGCAAGGTCTGGAACCGCATGGGCCGCTCCTGTGGGAGAGGACGGGTTTCCAGGTACATCGGCAGCGCGGGCCGGTTCCTTAGATTTGCAGCCCCCGGAGGACCTGCTGCGCCAGCGCCGGCGGGTCATCGTCGACGTCGATGATCAGCGCGTCGAGCGGCGCTTCCAGCGCATCGAACTGAGATTGCAGCAGCGCTGGATTCATGTAATGGCCCTTGCGCTGGCTCAGGCGCGATCGAATGAGCTCCATGTCGCCTTTGAGGTGCACCCAGCGCACGTGGGACAAGCCTTGCTGCAGGCGATCGCGGTAGCGCTGCTTCAAGGCCGAGCAAGCGAGGATCGCGGATTCACCCTTGGCTTCGGCGTCGCGGAGCAAAGCGTTGAGGCGGTCGAGCCAGGGCCAGCGGTCGTCGTCGGTGAGCGGGATGCCGGCACGCATCTTCTCCACATTGGCGGCGGAGTGATAGTCGTCCGCATCGTACAGCGGCCAGCCGGTCTTCTCGGCGAGAAGCTGGCCAACCGTAGTCTTGCCGACGCCGGTGACGCCCATGACGATGACCAACATTCGATAAGTGTATGCGATTCCCGCCCCGTATAATCTGCACTCCGTTTGCGTGGCCATGACGATGCTCGAACTCAAGAGTCTGCGCGATCTGCGCGACAAGATTGGACAAGAGGTGGCCGTGGGCCCCTGGGTGGAAATCACCCAGGAGCGCATCGACCGCTTCGCCGAGGCCACCGAGGACCGTCAGTGGATCCACGTCGACGTGGAGCGCTCGCGCCAGGAGTCGCCGTTCAAGGGCACAGTGGCTCACGGCTTTCTCACGGCTTCCATGTTGAGCCGCCTGCTCGGCAGCTCTATTCGCTTTGCCAGCGCCAAGATGGGCGTGAACTATGGTTTCAATCGGCTGCGCTTCACCGGCCCGGTACCAGCCGGCTCGCGGATACGCGGACGCTTCACGCTCAAAGCGCTGGAGGAGATCGAGGGCGGCGTGCAGACGACCTGGGACGTCGTAGTCGAGCGCGAGGGCTCCGACAAGCCGTGCCTGGTGGCGGAATGGATCACGCGCCGATATGAGTAACGCAGCGGTGAGATCCTCGAGCAGCGATCCGCGCGCAGCTTCGCGCACGCCCTGACCGTGCCGCGCAGCGACTTCGTTTTTTCCCACGGACTGCGCGTCCGCTGGGCGGAGGTGGACCGTCAAGGCATCGTCTTCAACGGCCATTACCTGACCTATTTCGACGTCGGCATCACGGAGTATTGGCGCGCGATCGGCTACCCGTACCCGGACGCGCTCGCGCAGCAAGGTTGCGACACGTTCGCAGTCAAGGCGACCATGGAATATCAGGCTCCGGCGCGTTACGACGATCTGCTGGACGTGCTCGTGCGCGTAGGTCGCATCGGCCGCAGCAGCATGCAGTTTCTGCTCGAGATTCACCGCGGGGACACCCAGCTGATCGTTGGTGAGCTGATTTACGTCAACGCCGACGCCGAGACTCGCAAGCCGAGTCCTGTGCCGGCCTTCCTGCGCGAGGCTATCGCGCGATTCGAACGCGTCCCGCCCGCGTCCTGACAGCCGTAACGCGGCCATCAATTGCGCGTGTGCCGCAAACGGGCTACATTGCTGCGGCCACCTCTCGACATACGGAAGCTCACATGGAGTTCGCCTACTCGGAAAAAGTCCAGAAGCTCCAGGCCAGGCTCAGCGCCTTCATGGAGCAGTACATCTACCCCAACGAGGGGACGTTCCAGGCGCAAGTCGCCGAAGGCGACCGCTGGCAGCCGACGCGCATTGTCGAGGATCTGAAGAAGACGGCCAGGAAGGAAGGGTTGTGGAATCTGTTCCTGCCCGATTCGCAGCTCGGCGCCGGCCTCAACAACCTGGAATATGCCCCGCTGTGCGAGATCATGGGCCGCGTGCACTGGGCGCCCGAGGTGTTCAACTGCTCCGCGCCCGACACCGGCAACATGGAAGTGCTGGTGCGCTACGGCAGCGCAGAGCAGAAAAAGCAATGGCTCGATCCGCTTCTGAACGGCGAGATCCGCTCGTGCTTCGCGATGACCGAGCCGGCCGTGGCCTCGTCCGACGCTACCAACATCGAGAGCCGGATCGAGCGCCGAGGCGATCAGTACGTGATCAACGGGCGCAAGTGGTGGTCATCGGGAGCGCCGGATCCACGCTGCAAGATCTTCATCTTCATGGGCAAGTCCGACCCGGGCAACGCGGACAAGCACAAGCAGCAGTCCATGATCCTGGTGCCGCGTGATGCGCCTGGCGTGACCATCAAGCGCTGGCTGCCTGTGTTCGGCTATGACGACGCGCCGCATGGCCACGCGGAGGTCGTGTTCGACAACGTGA